>JAFYPJ010000095.1 GCA_017547545.1 Clostridia bacterium
TCGCAGGCTTCAGAATAGGCTGGATGATATTAAGCGGTAACAAAAATATGGCAAAAGACTATATACAGGGCCTCAATATGCTTACCAATATGCGTCTTTGCTCCAATGTTCCTGCCCAATCTATAGTTCAAACTGCTCTTGGCGGATACCAGAGTGTTAAAAACTATATAGTTCCGGGAGGAAGAGTTTACGAGCAGAGAGATTATATCTGGAAGGCTCTTAATGATATTCCCGGTATAAGTGCGGTAAAACCCAAAGCCGCATTCTATATCTTCCCCAAGATGGATACAAAACGCTTTAACATAGTTGATGATGAGAAATTTGCACTTGATCTTTTAAGAGAAAAGAAGATTCTTATTATCAACGGCAGAGGTTTCAACTGGCATTCTCCCGACCATTTCCGTGTGGTTTATTTGCCCAGAATAGAGGTTTTGGAGGATGCTATGGGCAAAATGAAGGATTTCCTTTCATACTACAAACAAAATTAAGAAAAATTCATATAAAATCAAAAAAACTGTCAGTCGACAGTTTTTTTGATTTTATATACTGTTGTTAAATCCCTGCGGTCATGGTAAGGGGGTCTGTAAACAGAGGGAGCTTTGGCGGTTTAAAGGTGAAAATAACAAAGAGCAGGAGAATAAAAATAAGAATATACAGAGATGATTTTTCGGATAAAACAAAATGGAGTTTATTTTTAAAAAAGATTGTTTCACGGTAATATACCACGGCTGCCGAAACGAAAAATATACTTATGTTTATCCAATCCGGAGTTTTTGAGAAAATACCGTTTAATGTATAAAACAGAGTGGGAATAAGTAATATTCCCGTAACCGAGCCTTTTAATTTTACAAACCAGAAATTGTTATGATTTTCACTTAAAACTGCATATTCGATAAAAGCAAATACAAGCATGGGTATATATAAAAGTTTAATATGTTCCCATGTGGATTCATTTGTTCCCGAAATCAAAGCGGCTATTTTGTTTTTATTTGTCCATTCATATAAAAAGTGCAAAAATACTCCGGAAACTGAGGTGAATAAAAAACCGAAAAATTGCCATTTTATTAGTGACTTTCCCATTTAACTCCCCTTTTTACCTAAAAATACCAAAATAAATGTAAACAATTTGTAAAATTGTGTTTTTGTGCTTGGTGATTTGTTGTGTTCAGACATTTACAAATGGGAGAGTTTTACAAAAAAACCGAGTTAGCAAACACAAATAACAAAAAATAATATTTAAAGCGAAAACTTTGTAATTATTCTGTAAAAACTATTGATTTTTTTTGTTGAATTATATATAATAATAAAGATTTATATTCATAAGTTAAATTTATATTTATAAAATAGCATTAAATTTATTATATTATATTTTTAAACTACCGAAGTTACAAAGTGAGAGAACAGATGATATTAAACAAAAACAAATTCAGCACCCTTATCCAGCTGTCCAAAAATGATATAAAAGCAAAATATTCCAATTCATTTTTGGGAATTATCTGGGCATTTGCAATGCCGTTAATAACCATTCTTGTGTTCTGGTATGTTTTTCAGCTTGGATTCAGAAATCAGCCCGTAGAGGATGTACCTTATATACTTTGGTTTTCGGCTGCATATATTCCCTGGATCTTTTTTGTTGATATGGTTACAACAGGCTGTAATTCATTGGTTGAGTACAGCTATCTTGTGAAAAAAATAAAGTTCAATATTCAGTATATTCCGTTTATGAAGGTAATATCCTCACTTTTTGTGCATGTTTTTTTCATTGTCTTTTTGTTGATAATGTATTTCCTGTACGGCTCTAAAATATCCTTGTATAATTTCCAGATATTCTACTATTCCTTTGCCACGGCGGCACTTGGTCTCGGATTGATTTGGATCCTTTCTGCGGTGAATGTTTTTTTCAAGGATATGACATCGCTTGTAAATGTAATCACACAGATCGGCTTTTGGGTTACACCCATTCTCTGGAATGAAAGCAGTATGAAAAGCGAAACGGTAAGAACCGTGCTTTCTCTTAATCCCATGCACTATATAGTAAGCGGATACAGAAACAGCCTGCTTTTTGAAAAGTGGTTCTGGGAGGATATCAAAGGCACTCTGATCTTTTGGTCAATTACCGTAATTGTTTGGATAACGGGTATACTTATTTTTAAGAAACTGAGCCGTTTCTTTGCGGATGAGGTATAAAATGCAATCAGCTATAGAAGTAAACAATATTGTTAAAAAATATCCCCTTTACAAAAAGAAAAGGGATAAGATAAGAGAAGCCTTTTCTTTAACGGGAAAAAAGTACCATAAGGATTTTGAGGCACTCAAGGGTGTCAGCTTTTCTGTTGAAAAGGGCGAATGTATCGGTATTATCGGACTTAACGGTTCGGGTAAATCCACCTTGCTTAAAATACTTACCGGAGTTGTTGCACCAACTTCCGGAAGTGTAAATATCAACGGCAGGGTGTCTGCTCTTCTTGAATTGGGCGCAGGCTTTAATCCTGAATATACGGGTATTGAAAATATTTATCTGAACACGCTGCTTATGGGATTTACCCGCGCGCAAACCGATGAAAAGCTTCAGGATATTCTTGATTTTGCCGATATCGGAGATTTTGTGTATCAGCCCGTTAAGATATATTCATCGGGTATGTTTGTAAGATTGGCTTTTGCCATTGCTGTGGCGGTAGAGCCCGATATCCTTGTGATAGACGAGGCTTTGAGCGTAGGTGATGTATTCTTCCAGCAGAAATGCTATAACAAGATCCGCGAGTTTGCAAAAAAATCCACGGTTCTTATAGTTTCTCATGACCTTAATTCAATTACAAAGTTCTGTTCAAGAATTCTTGTTATGAATAACGGTGTTCTTATATATGACGGAAAAGCCAAGGATGCCGTAACAGAGTATTATAAGGTTAAGCAGGGTAATATTCTCAGTAAAGAAGCGAGAAAGCAGATAGAAGATTCCTATACCGGCATATCAAAGGATAAGCTTGTAAAGGCTGAGCTTCATCAGTATTCGGGCAGAATGGATGCGGTTATAGACAGCTTTTATTATCAGGTGGATGACCTTCCTTTCGGTGAATACTGTGAATTCGGTAAAACCGTATTTGTAAAAATGCTTCTGAGAAGCAACCGCCCTATGGAAAGCATTATAATAGGCTATCAGGTAAGGGATAAGTACGGAAACGAGGTTTTCGGAGAAACCTCAATGACCTCAGGAGATGATATTGTTTCTCTTCCTTGCGGCGAGAGTATGATATCCTTTAAGTTTACATGGCCTGAGGTGAGGGAAGGGGATTATTTTATCACTCTTGGTATCGGTGAAGGCACAGAGGTGCTCAATCAGGTTGAGCAGTGCTGGATAAACCAGGCAATTCATCTGGTTAATACAACTCATGAAAAATTGATATACGGACTTTTTAACAACAAAATGGAGAATTTCAGAATAGATAGGATAAACTGATTTATGAATATGACTAAGTGGATATATCATAGTCCGAAATTTGAAAGTGACGAATATAATTATGAGATGATGCGGTTTTCACCCTGGTCGGGCCACCGTTATTTTGCTTATGATTATACAGCATATAAAAAACCTGCGAAAATCGTTGAGCTGGGAAGTTATTACGGTTGTTCTGCTTTTTCGTTTTTGCAGGCACTCAAGGATCTTAATATAGATTCCGAATTTTATGCCATCGACACATGGGAGGGTGACTCCTTTACCACGGTGGATTATACCGAAAAAATTTACGATAAATATAAAATAATCAATGATTCCTGCTTTTCGGCTCAAAAAGCCAATATGCTCAGAATGACATTTGATGAGGCTGTTTCAAAATTTGAGGATAAAAGCATTGATCTTTTGCATATAGACGGTTCTCACACCTATGAAGATGTAAAGCACGATTACCTTACCTGGAGATCAAAGGTTAAGGAAAACGGTGTGATCTTCTTTCACGATATAAGTGACGATGAGGTTCACGGAGAAAAAATGGGCTCTCATCTCTTTTGGCAGGAGCTTTCTTCCGAAATGCCCTATACATATTCATTCCCTTACAGCTTCGGCCTTGGGGTTCTGTTTAATCGCAAAGAAGAGTACGAAGAATTTATATCGGCATTTGATATAGAGCGTTATCAGAAATATGTAAATCATTTTGATGTGGAAAACAAGGATGTTATCCGCAAAAATTATTTTGAGCAGAGAAGTATGAATGAGCATATAAAATCTCTTGTTTCTCAGCTTGATATATCAAGAGAACACCTTGATACATATAAACGGGATACTGCAGAAAAGAATGAGTATATCCAAACTCTTGAGGTCCGGGTAGAAACACTTACCGAGGATTGTAAAAAGGCATTTGAAGAATCCAAGAATGCAAGCTCTGCCTATGAGAAGGATATCCTGGACTTAAAAAAAGGTCTTGCCGAAAAGGAAGGATATATCGGAGAGCTCAAAGGAAATATCGAATTGTGCCTCAAGGATACTAAATCAAAAGATAAATATATCGGAGATTTAGAAGCATACAACAAAGAATTAAAGGGTTATATAGAAGAATACGAAAATTCAGCAAAAAAATATGAGGAAGCTATTGCTGAATACAAGGATAATATACAAAAATATAACGAAACAATACATAATTACACAGAAACCGTAAAAGGTAAGGATGCTTATATTGAAGAATTAAGATCGGATGTTAATAAGCTTAACGATTCTTTTGAAGAAGCGGTTTTATATATCAAGGTTATCGAACCTGCTTTAAATAACTCCAATAAGGAGCTTGCAGATCTCAAGCAAAGGCTTAATGAATCTGCATGGGGAAGAAGATTCTTGAAAAAGATGGAGCGTGAAAATGGGAATATCAAATAAAAATCCGATAATTTCGATAGTTATTCCCGTTTGCGGAACCGAAGAATACTTTGAAAGATGTATAGAAAGTGTTTTAAAGCAAAGCTACGGTAATCTTGAAATTATTGTTGTAAATGACGGTTCTCCCGGTGATATTGCAGATATAATGAAGCAGTACACCGATGCGAGAATAAAATTCATAGATAATAAAGAAAACCAAGGTCTTTTGAGGGCGCGTGTTTGCGGCGCAAGAAAGGCCACGGGAGATTATATTGCATTTCTTGACAGCGATGATTATGTTTCATTTGATTTTTACAGAGTTCTTTTAAATAAAGCTGTTGAATCGGATGCAGATGTGGTTATAGGTAAAACTGTTTGGGAAAAAAACAAATATAAATATGTTTTCAATCTCCATGAAAGCTGTTTTCACTTTGATGCTTTAACGGGAGATGAGATAAAAAAAGCATATTTTACTCAGGAGGCACAATGTTATTCCTGGCATACTGTGTGGAATAAGCTTTATAAAAAATCCTTGTGGGATAAATGTTTGCCCGAATATGAAACGGTAGACAGGCATATTGTTATGACCGAGGACATATATTTCTCAACTCTGCTGCTTTTTAATGCGCAGAAGGCGGTAACTGTAAATACAGAAGCATATTTTTACTGCATGAATGAAAATGCATCTACCGATTCCACGAAGATTTCCTTTAAAAAGTTTACTAAAAACATACAGGATATTTCATATGTTTTCGAAAAAGCGGAAGGCTATCTGAAAGCTTCAAGTGCCGAAGACTATGTTTTAATCGGTTTTTCAAATGCCAGAAAGCATTATGCAAGAATGTGGTATAACCTTGCAATTACCACCTTTACAGATGAAGAAAAATCAGAAGCAAAGGAAATGATAAATTCTTTCTGTAAAGAACGCGGCAAGCAAAAGGTTGAACACGATTATTATTTTGAAACCCTCCAAACTCCGTGGAACGGTGGCTTGGAATATATAAAGCAGGAAATTGCAGAAAGCAAAAAAGAATATATAAGCTTTGATATATTTGATACATTGATAAAAAGACCTTTGTACGATCCAAAGGATATTTATTTCTTTATGAATCTGTCTTTTTCAAGGCTTACCGGTAATTCTGCGGTTTTCAGCAAAATAAGAACAGAAGGCGAAGAGCTTGCAAGGTCTTATTACGGAAACAAATTCGGTTATGAAGATATTTCGATATTTGAAATATATGATTTTATTTCAACTCATTACGGAATAGACCAAAGTATTACAAAGGAAATGCTTGTTCTTGAGCAAAAGCTTGAAACAGAATTCTGTTCTGTCCGTAATTCGGGTAAAGAGCTGTTTGATTTTGTTAAGGCAATCGGAAAGCATGCAATTCTTATTTCGGATATGTATCTTGACAGAAATACCATAGAAACCATACTGTCCGAAAACGGTATTACGGGATATGAAAGCTTTTATCTTTCCTGCGATCAGAGAAAGCTTAAATATAACGGCGGTCTGTTTGAGTATGCCCTGAAGGAGCTTTGTATAGGTGCTGATAATATTATTCATATCGGAGATACCTGGCAAAGCGATATTGAGGGAAGCAAGCTGATTGGTATACAGAATTATTTTCTGCCAAAGGCCAGGGAGGTTTTTGAAAATAAAATAGCTTCCTGTAATACAAATTACTGTTCAGAGATATATCAATTTGCCACATCTCCTGCCCTTAACAGAAAAAAGGTTATGGAGGATATGGGATACAGGTGTATGGTTGCAACTGTGGCCAACTATTACTTTGACAATCCTTACAGAAGTTTTAATCCTCAAACCGATTTTAACTGTGATCCCTATTTTATGGGCTTCTATCTTGTGGGGATGCACCTTCTCGGTGTTTCAAAATGGCTATGTGGACTTTGCGCCAATGAAAAATACGAAAATCTCGTATTTTTGGCCAGAGACGGTTATCTGCCTATGAAGGTTTATGAAAAATATTCCGGGTATATAACTCATAAAGTTTCAACCGGATATATTCAGACTTCAAGAAAGGCATTGATGCCGGTTATTTTAAAGGATAAACTCAGTTTTTATCAGATGCCTGTTGAATACAGAGGGCACACACCCAATTCGTTGCTTAAACTGTTGGATTTTGCCTCTGATATTAAATCGGAAGTAAAGAGGGAATATAAGGAAGCTTTGACAAAAGAAGGCCTGGATGAAAATAAGAGCTTTGATACAAAGGCCGATTTGCACAAATTCCTTCATATTTATTTTAGATATATATATAGCGAAAGAAAGCATAACGAATCCCGTGAGAGGGTTAAGGCATATTACACGGCTATTCCCGATAACAGCCTTGCTTTTGATATGGGTTACAGCGGCAGAATTCAGGCTGCTGTATGTGATGCTTCCGGGAAAAAGGTGGATGTGGCGTTCATTCATGAAAATTATACCGATTCAACCGTATTGAAAAAATGCGGCGGCTTTGATGTTTATAATTTTTATGAATATTGCCCTGAAATTTCGGGACTTATGCGTGAGCATCTTCTTTCCGATCTTAACGGAAGCTGTATCGGATTTGAAGAGAATATGGGAAATGTACTTCCCGTACATGAGGAGCAAAACCATCATTATCCGGACAGATTTGTTATTGAAGCGATACAAAAGGGTGCAACCGATTTTGCACAGTCTTATCTGGATAGTTTTGGAAAGTATACAGAAGTGCTTGATTTTTCTCCTGAGATCGTTTCGCTTCCCTATGAGGGATTTTTAAGAAACCCCTGCATATCCGATATGCATATATTTTCAGCTTCTTATTTTGAGGATACGGTATACGGAGGAAAGCAGGAGATAAATATTGAAGAATTTGCATTAGGTAATCTCTACGCCCTTGGTTGGGTTCCGGACATAAGAGAGAAAATGGAACCTGAAGCTTTTGAAAACGATGAAGAAAAAAGGATCATCGGTCTTATAAATAAGAGTTCAAAAATCAAACGGGCTTTGGTATGGATATTACTGGACGGTTCATTTTTTAAAGAAAAAATAAAAATAAATTATAATAGATTATTTAAAAAGAAGAATAAGTAGAAGAAGGGAAAACATCATGGATTTTAAAAAAATCTGTTTTAATTGTATGAAAGAAAAGCCTGTAGAAAAGGGATTTTGTCCTTTTTGCGGCTATAAAAATGAAGATTATGTGCAGGTAAACAACCAACTTCCTCCCCTTACTCCCCTTAACGGTAAATATCTCCTTGGAAGAGCTTTGGGTGCAGGCGGTTTCGGTATTACCTATATTGCTTTGGATACTCATTTGCAGGTTGTAGTTGCAATAAAGGAATTATTCCTTAAAAAAATATCCGTAAGAGAAAACGGTACCACTATATCCGTTAATCCCAAGGATAAGGCATGCTTTGCGGATAATAAAAAGCGTTTTCTTCAGGAAGCGCGTGTTCTTGCAATGTTCAATGAAAAGGATAACGAGGGCGTTGTACTTGTAAAGGATCATTTTGAAGAAAATGATACTGCCTATATAGTAATGGAATATCTTAACGGCGAAAACCTGAAAAACAAGGTGAAAAACGGTAAGCTTTCCTTTGAGCAGGCAAAGAAGCTTATGGAGCCTGTTTGCCATGCGCTTACAAAGATTCATCAGTTTGGTGTTGTTCACCTTGATGTAAGCCCGGATAATATTATGATCCTCGAAAATAACCGAGCAAAGCTTCTTGACTTTGGCGGTGCAAAGATCATAGGCGCGCAGGATGATGTTGTTGCCTTCAAGAGAGGATATGCGCCTATTGAACAGAGAATTGAGAACGGTAAGGTTGGTCAGTGGACCGATGTATATGCTACCGCTGCAACAATGTATTTTTGTCTTACAGGTAAAAAGCCTGTTGATGCAATGGAAAGAAGAGCCGGTGCGGAGCTTGAAAGACCTTCGAAGCTTGGTGTGAAAATGCCTCCTAAGGCTGAAATGGCTTTGATGCGTGCTCTTGAGCTTGAACCCGAAAGGCGTTTCCGCACAATGGATGAATTCTGGAATGCCATTAACTGCAAGCAACCCAAGAGTAAGGCGAAAATTGTAATAATTCTGGCTTCAATTTTAGGAGGTCTTGCAATATTATCCTTTGTTTTACTGCTTGTTCTCGGCGGTATTTTCGGAGCTATAAGCGAGCTTGATCCTGACAAGGATGCAACCGAGGATGTAATTATTGAAGCTCCGAAAGAGGGAGAGCCAAAGGAGCTTACACCCGGTACATATGTTTTTGAAAGCATTAACAACACCGATTTGGTATTGAGTGTAGACAGCGGTTTCGGTGATAACGGAACTGTAGTTGTACTTAGTGACAAGAATGCTTTATCTCTTACAAATCATACCAAATTCTTTGTAACACACGGCGAAGATGAGGATGAAGAAAATTATTTCATCAGAGCTGCACATACTAACAGTATAATTCAGTCAAAAGATTCAAAAGAATTAGGTGCAAATTTAAAACAGCATACCCAGATGGCTGATAACGGAACTCAAAAATGGTTCTTTGTTTATTGCGGCCATGATAAAGAAGCTAATCTTGATAAATTTATTATCAGAAATGAGGCAGGTTCCGTGCTTGCTCCCAAGGACGGAAAACTGGAAGCGGGAACACAGCTTGTTTTGGCGGAGTATGACATTGATGATGATACCCAGAAATGGTATTTGCGCTGGAGCTCCAAAAACAAGGACGAGAGTAATGTTATAGTATATAATGAAGGAAGCTCGGTAAGAGATCTTAACGGAGTATACAATATTACTTCCGGTAAGGGTAACAAAACAAGCATCAGCGTATGCCGTGATGAGGCATATTATACCGAGCCTACACTTGTAACCTTCTATGCAGAATGGATAACAGCAAATGATGTTTCCTTCCAGTACGAATTTGTACCTACTGAAAAGAATGACGGAACATATAAGATCTATCCCAAGGATCAGCTTGAAGGTGAGCGCAAGTGTCTTGAATACAATCCCGAAACAAACCAGGTTGTTGTAAGAGAAGATACAAATAATAACAATCAGATCTTTAAGGTTGAATATGTAGCGTATAATGTATGTACCATAAAGACCGCTGACGGTTTGGCAATATGCTACGATACAGGCGACAACGGCAGCGCAGAGGGTAGACCTGTTACTGCAAAAGCTTATGCGAGCATCAAGGAATCCGGTGTAGGCGGTTGGTTTATCAACCTTCAGAAATAAGGAGCACACTATGGCAACACCTAAAATAATATTTTGTGAGCATAATCATATTTATGATTCTGCAATATATGATGAATGTCCGTACTGTAAAAAGATATCGGAGGAACAAAAAGAGCTTAATAAATCAATAGAGAATGTAAAATCCGATAATGAAGAAACAGAATTGCTGCGTCCCGTATCGAATCAAAATGATGTTGACGATGAAGAAGAGGCAACAGAGCTTTTAAAATCTGAAGATAATGAAGATGATGACGATGATGAGTATGCAACCGAACTCTTAAAAACCGAAGATGAAGAGGATGACGGCACAGAAGAAGAAACCGAGCTTTTGAAGGTTACTGAACCTGAACCCGAAACAGAAGAGCCGGTTCAGGAGGAGATATCCGTACAAGCTATTTTGGATAAATGTGATACCGTAAATGGCTGTGTTATCGGTTGGCTTGTTTGCAGAAATGAAGCACAGAGGGGCAGAAGCCTTGAGTTAACCGAAGAGGAGTGCTGCCTTACAGATTCAAACGGCGTTCTTTCGGTTTCGGAAAACAAAACAGACGATGCATTGGCAACACTTTCCCGTTCGGGCGAACATCTTCTTGTAACCTGCAAGGATTCGATCCGCCACAGCGTTAACGGTGTATTTTCTGAAAAAGACATGCTTATTCACAATTATGATGTAATTACAATAGATAAATATAAATTTGTATATGTTGAATTGTTGAAGGAGTTTGCAGACTGGGGAAAATAATATGCAGTTTATTCAATCCTATTACACCGATATCGGTGTGAAAAGAAAAACCAATCAGGACAGTCTTGCGCTGATCAAAGCCGATACCGACTTTGGCGAGGTTTTGTTGGCGGTAATGTGTGATGGCATGGGTGGTCATCAGTCCGGTGAATTGGCAAGTAAAACAATTGTTGTAAAATTTGAAAAGTGGTTCAAAACCGAATTTCCCGTATTACTTTACAAGGGTGTGGATGAAAGTATTCTTAAAGAATGCTGGTCGCGTCTGATAGAAGAATCGAATTCACTCCTTGTAAAATACGGAAAAGAAAAGGGTGTTGAATTGGGCAGTACTTTAACCGCCTTCCTTTTTATAGCAGACAGATATTATGCAGTTCATGTTGGTGACAGCAGGGGCTATGAAATATCCGAGGATGCTATAAATCAGATAACAAGGGACCACAGCCTTCTTGCCGATGCGGTGAGAAAGGGTATTATGACCGAAGAGGAAGCCAGCAAGGACAGCAGAAAGAACATTCTTCTGGAATGTGTTGGTATTACCGATAATGTTAAGGTTGATTTCTATTCGGGTAATATTAAAGAAAAGCATACATATTTATTATGTTCAGACGGGTTCTGGCACTTTCTTGATATTGAAGATTATACCCATTATCTTTCCGGAGAGCGTATAGAGGATAATAAAATGTTAAGAATGCATTTGAATTTTCTTGTTGAAACGGTAAAGCAGCGCGGTGAAAAGGATAATATTTCGGTAATCGGTGTTATCCCGTTACAGAATGGAGTTTGATTATGAACGAAAATGAAATTTATAATGACTGTGACGATGTTACCGAGTCTACAGAAACAATGCAGCTCTATTTCCGCGAAGGAAAATTTGATTTGATGCTTGATGTTATAATTACAAATACAAATATCAGTATCGGAGAATAAAATTAAGAAAGGTGAATAATTATGTCATCTGTAACACTTGCACTTTTAATAATAATTCCTGTAATAATATTGATATTGGCAGCAGTATTGCTTATTGTTATTATTGCAGCTATAGTATCTAAAAAGAAGAATAAGAAAGTAGATAATGTAAATAAAAACAATTCCTTTGTTAAGGATGCACCTCAGGCTAAGGCTGCACCTTCGCCCGTATCAGCAAAGCCTGCAAATACCGCAAATCCTGTTGTTCAGGCAAAGCCTGCTGTTCAGGCAAAGCCAGCCGTTCAGGCAAAGCCAGCCGTTCAGGCAAAGCCTGCGGTTGCTTCTGCGGTTCCGGTAAAAGCGGTAAAGGTTACATCAGCTCCTGCAATTAAAGAGGAAAAGGTGAGCACAAAGGCTCCTGCTGTAGAAGAAGCGCCTACACTTGCCATGGGTAAAACCATAATTTTAACCTCCGAGGCAGACGGAAGCCGTTATACCTGTGCTTGCAAGGCGCAAACAAAGATCGGCCGTAAATCTGTATGTGATATAAGAATTACAACAGATAAGGCTATATCCGGGGTTCATTGTATAGTATCTATAGATCATGAAGGGAATCTTTATGTGAAGGATAATAATTCTTCCAACGGTACATTCCTTAACTCAAATCCTGTTACAAATGAAACAGCTCTTAAATCGGGTGACAATTTAGTATTGGGCAGAACGGCCTATCTTGTTAAGATCGTGTAGGAGATTTTTGTGAGAAATAAAAACTATTTAAAAATTATATCTAAATCTTTTTGTATAGCAATAGGTATATTTTTTATTCTTGTATCCCTGTATTCCGTTTTCAGACCTTATACATTGGAACTCATGAAAAAGGATGTTACTATTAAGGTTGTTGCAAACGGCAGTTATAACAAAGAAGCTTTGGATGATAATGTAAGAATATCCAACATTGCGGTAAACGGTAATTCCATAAATATGTCAACTCTTCCCATTGATGAAGGCTCTCAATGGAAGTATGATTCAAAAAACGATTTCTTGTATGTATATGAATATAGCGGAGATGAAGTTCTCACTATCAACAGAAAAGATGTATACAGTTTAACAATTTCCTTTGTAAGTGAATTAGGCTCCGGTGTAGCTGATTTATATATAGACGACGAATTGATAGACAGAATCGATCTGTACAGCGAGGAAAAATGGAGTGAGCTTGAGTATGATTACGAAACAACTCCGTTAGTATATCCGGAAACTCATTTTGGCATGTATGTTGGTACTGTTTCGGTATTATGGGCGATATGTTTTGTATATCTGTTGCTGTTTAAGTTGCCGGTTGGTATTAAGGAATACTTTATTAAAACAGCCCAGATCGGTTTACTGTCAGTTGTTACACTTACAGTAATACTGATAGTACAGTATACAAATTTCACTAAAATAGCGGAAGTGGTGTCCGAACAGCATCAAAGCTTTTTAAAAGCTTTTGTGCTTATTTTCCTGGTGATGCAAACTTTAACCTTGCTGACCAAAAGAGTATGGATAGGTTTTAGTGTTGTTTCTTTACTTGTGTTTATTTTAAACATTGTAAGTAAAATCAAACTTCTTAACAGGGGAGTACCTTTGTTACCTTGGGATTTCATGCTGATCAAGGAAACGGTCAGTGTTATCGGAACTTATGAAATAAGCTTATCCGTTACCGATATAATATCATTTATAATGATCATTATGTTAACTGTTATGTTTATTTTATGCAAGGCTAAGATAAACTCCCATATTGTTTTAAGGCTTGGCTTGGCTTTGGTATGTTTATCAATGTCTTCATTATTTATATACAACAGTTTTATACATCCGGGAACAGCTCAGGACGGTTCAAATCTTCGTGTATATCAGGTAGATAAATACTACGAGAAAAACGGTTTTTTAACGGCATTTGTTGACTTTTTTGCATATCTTAAAACTTCGGAGGCACCGGAGGATTACAGCCGTGAAACCATGGAAAAGATAGTTGAAGAACTGAAAACCGATGAAGAATCAAAGGGAAATACTCCTACTATAATTGCCGTTATGAGTGAGTCATTCTGGAATATTGACAGAGTTGATACTTTGAATTTCAATGAAGATGTTTTTCCGACTTTCAATTCTTTGAAAAATGAAAGCACTTACGGCGAATTATTCTCTCATGTTCTCGGCGGCGGTACGGTAATGAGTGACTTTGAATTCTTAACCGGTTTCAGTGCATTGTATTTCCCTAAAGACTATATGATTTACGGAAGTGCCATGAGTGATAATTTCAACTCCTCGGTAAGTATGCTTAAGGAACAGGGCTATACTACTGTTGCAATGCATCCTTATCTTTCAACAAATTATAACCGTGAAACCGCATATCAAAAATACGGTTTTGATAAATGTTATTTCGAGGATGATTTTGAAAAGAAAAATCTTGTAAGAAACTATGTTTCAGACCAAGAGCTTTTTGAAAAGGTAATAGAGGAATATGAAAGTAATGCCGATTCAGGCAAACCCCAGTATATTTTCTCTATAACCATGCAAAATCACGGTGGATATTGGGAAGAGACTATATATGAAGAAGGAAAGGTGGATTTCACCACAGAAGCTTACGGGGAAACAGCAACCAACGCAATAGTTGATTTTGTTTCAGGCTTGCATGAATCGGACAGAGCATTGGGTGAGCTTATAGATTATTTCCGTGAAGTTGATGAAGAAGTTATTGTTGTTTATTTTGGTGACCATGTGAGTGATGCAGGACCCAAAGATGACCGAATGCTTGCAAAAACATCCTGGGCATCCGATTGGAATGTTAACAATTACCAAACTCACAGAGTTCCTTTCCTTGTATGGACAAATACCGAGTCCGAGTCCAAGGATCTGGGAATGATGGAAATAAGCGAATTGTTACCCTATGTATTTGATGAATACGGTATAAAATCCAACTCTTTCTGGAATTATATTCATAATTCCGGGGCTTCATATGCTGCATCAGGCTTTGGATTGGTTATCAATTCTGTTGATAATTATACCGATGTAGCAAATATGACAGCAGAGCAAAGTGAGTTCTATAAGACATACGAATTACTGCAATATGACTATATTTACGGTAAACGGTATGCAATAGAACTTTGGGAATAATATTTAATCTTATCAAAAAATTTAATCATTTTAAGAAAAAACGGAATGGAAGATCAGATGCACAATCGAAAAAAAGTATTGATCATTGCCAATCAAAGCGGATTTCTGTTTAAGTTTGAAATGGATGATGTACACATACTCCAAAGTATGGGGTATGAGGTACATTATGCAGCGAATGCGGATGATAAGGGTTATTATTATGACATGGATATTCTCAAAAAGGAAGGAATCATTTTCCACCATGTTAAAATAGCCCGTTCTCCGTATATGCTGAAAATGAACATATCCGCATTAAGGCAGATCAAACGGATTATTAAAGAAAATAAAATAAATTTAATACATTGCCATACTCCCGTTGGAGGTGTTCTCGGTCGATTGGCTCCGGTGTTATGCTGTAAAAATAAACCTAAGGTTATATATACGGCTCACGGTTTTCACTTCTATAAAGGCGCACCGTTGATAAACAATATTGCGTATCAGGCAGTAGAACGCTTTCTTGCTTTATTTACCGACACTCTTATACTGATAAATAAAGAGGACTATTTGAAAGCCAAAAGATTCCTGCTCAGGAAAAAGACAGAGGTTTATCAGATTCCCGGTATCGGTTTGGATCTTGATATGTTTACTCCTGTTACCTTTGAAGAAAAGAGAGGGGCAAGAGAAGGTCTCGGAATTGGTGAAAATGAGTATTTTGTTCTTTCTGTTGGAGAAATGAATGAAAATAAAAATCACCGTACCGTAATAGAGGCTATCAAAAAGATCAAGGAAAAGTCGCTTGTAGATAAGGATATTGTTTACGGTATATGCGGAGACGGATTTTTCCGTGAGGATATCGAACAGTATGTTCAGAAAAACAGCGAGCTTGAGGGAGTGCGCTTTTACGGTTATCAGTGTGATATCAAAGAATATTACGCGGCTGCAGATCTTACTGTATTTCCTTCAAAAAGAGAAGGCCTTGGAATGGCAGGTCTGGAATCGTTGGCAATGGGTATTCCTGTTATTGCTGCTGACAACCGCGGTACAAGGGAGTATATGAAGGACACTGTTAACGGTTATGTTTGCAAGGCAGATGATGTTGACGGTTTTATTAACGGTATAGTTTCTGTATTAAAGATGCCGCGTAATGAAAAAGATGAGATGGTACAAAACTGTATTAACAGTGTTGGAGATTTTTCCAAGGATATCACCGCCGATCTCATGAAGAAAATATATGAATCTGCGGATAAAAAGGTGAAAATTGATGAATGATCCTGTTATCAGTGTTATTATGGGAACATATAATCCTGATATTTCAAAACTGAAGTCTGCTGTTGATTCTATAATAAAGCAGACAGAAAAATCCTGGGAAATGATAATTTATGATGACGGTTCAACTGAAGCTGTTTCTGAAAATATTAGGGAAATTTGCGCTTATGACGATCGTTTGATCTATTGTAAAGGCGAAACAAATAAGGGTTTGGCTCATTGCCTGAACGAAGCATTCAAGCTGTCTAAAGGCAGATTTATCGCCAGAATGGATGATGACGATGAATCTTTAGCGAAAAGATTTGAAATCGAACGTGAGTTTCTTGAAAATAATCCCGAATACGGCTGGGTTGGTTGTATTGCCGATCTTTTTGACAATACCGGAGTCTGGGGAAGGGCGCAACGGGCAGAAAAACCCGAAGCAAGTGATTTTTTACCCTCCTCCCCGTTTATTCATCCAAGCGTAATGTTTCGGCGCGAGGTATTGGAGGAATGTAATGGCTACAGAGAGGATAAGCTCACGGCAAGATGTGAGGATTATGAGCTTTTTATGCGCTTGTATTCTCTTGGAAAAAAAGGCTTTAATATCCAGACGGTACTGTTTAAATACAGAGAAGACTCAAAAAAGCTGAAACGCTCAATGAAATATTGTGCAAATGAAATGAAGATCCGCAGGCAGGGATTTAAAAAATTAGGAATATATAATTTAAAAAACGGTTTTTATGTTGTAAAACCGATTTTGGTTGGTTTGATTTCGAAATTTCCCGTGTTGGCACAGAAAATACGAACAGGCACTGAAAAAGGAGATCATATTGTTAAATCGGAACAATAACGAATCGAAAAGATCGGAGTTCTACCTGAAAAACATTAAAAATATCAAGATTTTTGAAAAAACATCCGAGAACTTTTTTCAAAAGTCTTTGAATATGCCCAAAAGCGGTACGGTTGAATTCCTTCTTATCCCCACTGTTATATTATTTACCTTGTGGGTTTTACAAAATGCAAAGAAAAAGGGTATCAAAACCTTGTTTTTTCTGGCAAGAGATGGTTACCCTTCCTATATAATTGCAAAAAAATTATGCCAAAAGTATGATTTAGGCATAGAATGCAAATATTTTTACTGTTCGAGATATTCCTTGAGGGTACCCATGTATTCCGAGGATATCGGGGAGGCCTTGAGCTATATTTGCAGGAACGGTATTGATGTAACCTTTAATAAAATACTGATAAGATCGGGTTTTTCAAATGAACAGAGTGATCATTTCCGATCTGTTTTTAATGACATTGATTTTAATAAGGTGCTTTCATATTCAGAGCTTTCTTATTTTAAAGAAAGACTTATGTCCTGCGATGAATATATTAAATTACTTAATGAAGTTTCAACAAATGCCCGTAAGGGTTTAAAAGCATATTTTACAGACCGGGGAATGCTTGGTGAAGATATTGCAATAGCGGACAGCGGTTGGACAGGAACAACACAAAGAAGTATAAACGCAATTCGCAGATATTTCGGTTGTAAAACCGATGTTATCGGTTTTTATTTCGGACTTTTTGAGGTTCCCGCGGATTGTTGTGTGAAGGATTACAATTATTTTTATTTCGGACCCAAAAAAGGATTGAAAAACAAGGTGTTTTTCAGTAACTGTTTATATGAAGCTCTCTTTCATGCCAACAGCGGAACAACTCTCGGTTATAAAATAGAGCATGAGGCAGTTCCTGTATTGGATGAATATATTTTAGATGAATATAATGAATCCTTTCTTAATACTCTTGAAAACTACACGGATTATATGATTGACAGCAACTCGTTAAACGGATTGTTTGAATGTAATACGGATAAGTATAAAACCTATTTGGGAAAATCTTTGAGGAAATTTATGTGGTCACCAACAAAGGGTGAAGCAGAATTCTTCGGAAAGCTTAGGTTTTCGGATGACCTCCTTGATAACTGCGTTAAAGAGGTTGCACCGATATTCAGCGATGAATATCTTAAAGAAAATCATTTTCTAAATAAGCTTCTTTGTGCCTACGGTATCAGAAAAAAGGCGGTTCACGAAAGTGCGTGGTATGAAGCAAGCGTTGTGAGAAACGGAAAACATTTGTTGAGGCACAAGTGCAGTTATTCGCTGTACAGGATGCTCAGTTATATAAAAAAAGGACTGTAAGGGTGGTGAATGCCGATAATGACTTTTCGTACAAAACTGTATAATTTACTTGTTAACCGTGTACCGGGAATAAGATACAGGTATTTGAATTTCAGAGAAAAGAATCAGGGTGCGGGAAGGGTACATGCGGCATCATATCTGTTTGGCTTGAATTTCAAATATTATATTCTGAGAGCATCCGGCCTTAAAACCGATCCCGAAATTGATCCTGATATCAACAGAACTGTATCATATGAAACACAGGCATCAAAAATTGAAGATCCGCGTGAGCTTTGTGAAAAATTAAAAAGCTACGATGTTATTTCCTTTGATGTTTTTGATACTTTAATATTAAGAAAAGCAGGGAAACCAACAGATCTGTTTTATTCACTTCAAGGTGTTCTGAATTATCCTAATTTCAAAAGGCTCAGAACAGAAGCGGAACAAGCGGCACGCGCCCGGAGATATGAAAAATACGGAGATTATGAAGTAAATCTTGAAGAAATATGGCAGAAGCTGTATCAGATAAGCGGAATAGATGTAAATCGCGGTATTGCCGCCGAATGGGAAACCGAGCTTGAATTTTGTTATGCCAATCCCTATTTTACCGAGCTTGTAAGGGAACTTAAAGCTCAGGGAAAAAAGCTTATAATTTGTTCTGATATGTATCTTGGAGAGCAAAGAATAAAACAGTTACTTGATAACTGCGGTTATGCTGAATTTGACCGATACTATATTTCATGTGAAAGCAGAAAATCAAAGCATAAGGGTGATCTCTATACTTTGATAAAGAACGAGCTTGGTGATGAGAAAAGCTATATTCATATAGGGGATAACTCATTTTCTGATTTTAAGCAGGCAAAGAACAATAAATTTGATGCATATTTATATCCAAATATAAATACTGCGGGTGACCAATGGATAGCTAAAGATATATCTCCTGCTGTTTTGTCCGTTTATTCTTCTGTAATTAACGGTTACCTTCATTGCGGTGTTAATCATCCGGACAAAAATTTTGAACTCGGTTTTATATACGGGGGATTGTTTGTAACAGGCTATTGTCAATATATACACCGTTTTGTTGAAAATAATTCTATAGACAAAATACTATTTTTGGCAAGAGACGGCGAAATATTAAAGAAAGCATATGAGCATTTGTATCCAACACAGAAGGGAAAATGCGAATATGCATATTGGTCCAGACTATCTTCAACAAAATTAAGTGCTTCTGTTCTTAAAGCGCATTTTGTTGAGAGAATGGTAATTCATAAAACAGATCAGAATTATAAATTAAGAAGCATATTTGCTACAATGGAAATTGAAGATATGCTTGATGAATTTATTAAGTTATATGCTGATAAAAAATATACACCGGAATCAATGTTTGACAGGGAATGCGCAGGCAGGCTTTTAGAATTCATTGATAATAATTGGGAGCGCATCTGTTCTCACTTTAACGATGAAATTGAAGAGGGTAAGAGCTATTATTCAAAGCTTTTGCAAGATGCAAAAACAGCCTGTGCTGTTGATGTAGGCTGGGTTGGAAGCGGAGCACTTATACTTAAAAAAATGTTTGACGAGGTTTGGCATTTTGACTGTAAGTTGTACGGTTTAATGGCTGGAACATGTTCTGCCAATGGGGCAGATCGTGATTATACGGTTTATGAAACTTCAAACGGTACGCTTAACAGCTATCTGTTTTCTTGCGCCCATAATAAGGATGTATGGAAATATCATGATGCACAAAAAGGACATAATATGCTGGTAGAGCTGCTTCTTAGCTCAAATTCCCCCTCTTTCAGAGGATTTAAGAAAGACGAAAACGGTAATTATGATTTTAATTCCGAAAAAGAAAGAATTGATGCTGTACAGATCCAGGCAGGAATTATGAAATTTGTGGAGCTGTACAGTGAACATCCGTGGCGTGATCTGGAGATATCGGGCAGAGATGCCGCAGCTCCGATAATGCTGTTATATAACAGTCCCCGTTATGTTGAAAAGCTGCTTTCAGAATCGGAAATTAAAGCAAATGTTGAATAGATAAAAGAGGTTATACTGTGGAAAAAATGAACAATAACGAAAATAACAGAAAACCGAATACAGATAAGGAAATTTTTTCGGAGAATAAATTTAATAATAACAATACAGGCAGAATAAGAAGATCGCCGGTTAGTTCCGAAATAAAAGGAATTGCGAATGCAGACAACGAAATGGTTGTCAAAAAAACTGTCAATAAAAGAAAAAAACGCAAATTGCGTACCAGCAGAAAAAAGAATATGTACAGAAGCATGAGAATTACGGCAATTATTCTTATTTCTGTTATGGTTCTTATCCTCGGTCTTTGTGTTGCATGGAAGCTTACTCCGGGAAGCTTTAAGATAAATATGATCAAAGAAATGTCTAAATCTCAATTTTTGAGAAATCTTATTGCGGTAAAGCTTGAAAACGATTATGTTGAGAAATTTCAGGATACCGATTTTAACGAAGCTGACATTGTTGTTGATGAGGTAGTTAAGAAAAAACTGAAGGGCTATAAAAATATTGCACTTTTCGGTTTTGATGCAAGAGATAATACCTTTGATTCTGGTACAAGAAGCGATACCATCATTATTGTCAGTATAAACAATGAAACGGGAGCCGTAAAGATGGTTTCTGTATACAGAGACTGTTATCTTAAAATTTTTGATGAAAACGGTTCAACAAATTATTTCAAGGTAAATTCGGCATTTTCAAAGGGCGGTGCTCAAGCAGCCATTTCTACCTTGAATGCAAATCTTGACCTTAATATTACCGACTATATAATGGTAAACTTTGCAGGTCTTACCGAAATTGTTGACATTATGGACGGTGTTGATATCAATATTACCGATGCGGAGCTTGAATTGATAAATCTCTACAGTACCGAAATGTGCGAGGTAACGGGAGATAAGTATAAGCCTTTAAAGAAAAGCGGAAATGTTCATCTTAACGGTGTTCAGGCAACTGCATATTGCAGAATAAGATATGTTGCCTTCTATGATGCCTCCGGAAATGTTTTAAAGGATGATTTCGGTAGAACCGCAAGACAGAGATTGGTTATGGAAAAGCTTATTGCCAAGGCAAAAAGCTCAGGTGTTAAGAAGCTGCTTTCTTTAACCGAGACCATAATGAACCTCAACACAGCAAAGCAAACATATCTCAAAACAAGTCTTGATTATGATGAAATTATGGACTTTGTTCCGATATTGATAGACTATAATCTTGATAGCAGCGGTGCTTTCCCGTATACCATCAGTACACCTACCGTTGACGGGGCAAGTCTGGTTGTTGCAAAGGGCTTGGCATACAATGTTTCTGTTTTGCACAAGAATCTGTTTGGTGACGAAAACTATGAGCCTTCGGCTTCTGTTGTGGAAATAAGCGAATATATAGAAGACTATACAGATGTTCACGAACAGCGATTGCCCGAATAAAAAATATAAATAATATATCAAGGGTTCATTAAGAACCCTTTGATATATTACGGAGAAAAATGAAGATACTGTATTTTGATAATGATATTATAGTTTGTGTTAAGCCTGTGGGTATTGATTCTGAAAAAGGGATGCCCCATGAGCTGAAAAAAGAATTTGGAGGGGAAATTTTTACCCTGCACCGTCTTGATCTCAATGTTGGCGGTGTTATGGTATACGCCCGTAACAAAAAAACAGCCGCAGAGCTTTCCGGGGTTATACAAAACAATGCCATGAAAAAAGAATACATCGCAAGGGTTCACGGTACTCCGCCCGAAAAAGGTGAATGGGAGGATCTTTTATGGAAGGATTCTAAAAGAAACAAGGTATATGTGGTAGACCGTGAACGCAAGGGTGTAAAAAAAGCGAAGCTTGAATTTTTAACCTTGAATAAAGGTGAGCTTTCGGAAGTTTTGGTTCTTTTACATACGGGCAGAAGCCACCAGATAAGAGTTCAGTTTGCAAGCCGCGGATATATGCTTGCAGGTGATCACAAATACGGTGCCAGAGATGATATTAAAGCTCCGATGCTTTGGTCATTCAGACTCAGCTTTCCGTACAAAAATAAGCTTGTTTCTTTTGAGGAAAAACCGATCTGGTAGATTTGGCTTTGGTATTGTAATAAAGCTTGATTTTGTTTTGTTTAAAGTGCAATATCAGAACACATAAAAAGTTTAAATTTAGGTATTACTATCTATTGAAAAAAACAAATTAGTATGTTATAATATTAACGAACAATTTGATTATGCTATACATCCTATGGAAAGGAAATGATTATGGAATATAAATTTGAAGCGTGGAGAGGCTTTGAACACGGAACTTGGGTAAAAGAGGTTAATGTAAGAAGTTTTATCCGTCACAATTATACACCCTATGACGGTGACGATGAATTTCTTGAAGATGCAACCCAAGACACTCAGGCTCTATGGGCTCAGGTTTCCGAGCTTTCTAAAAAAGAGATAGAGGCAGGCGGCGTTTTGGAAATGGATACAGATATTATATCAACTATCGTATCCCACGGCCCCGGTTATCTTGATAAGGATAAGGAAAAAATTGTAGGTTTTCAAACAGATAAGCCCTTTAAACGCGCCTTTCAGCCTTACGGCGGTATCCGTACTGCGGAAAAGGCTGTACTTGGCAGAGGTCTTAGTGTAGATCCAAAGATAAAGGAATTCTTTACGGTACACCGTAAAACTCATAATGCAGGTGTATTCGATGTGTATACTCCCGAAATGAGAGCATGCCGTTCCAGTCATATTATCACAGGCCTTCCCGATGCATACGGCAGAGGAAGAATTATAGGTGACTATCGCCGTGTTGCACTTTACGGTGTAGACAGACTTATAGAAGAAAAGCTGGAGCAGAAGGAAACTACCCGTTCTGCAATGTATTCTCATGTTATCCGTGAGCGTGAAGAGCTTGCGGAACAGATAAGAGCACTTATTCAGTTAAAAGAAATGGCTCTTTCCTACGGATTTGATATATCCAAGCCAGCAAATGATACAAAGGAAGCAATTCAGTGGCTTTATTTCGGTTATCTTGCGGCAATAAAGGAACAGAACGGTGCGGCAATGTCTTTGGGCAGAACCTCAACCTTCCTTGATATTTATTCCGAAAGAGACTTGAAAGAGGGCAGATATACAGAGAGAGAGCTTCAGGAAATGGTAGACCACTTTATTATGAAGCTGCGTCTTGTAAAATTTGCGCGTACTTCTGAGTATAATGCGCTTTTCTCAGGAGATCCCCAGTGGGTAACCGAGGCTATAGGCGGTGTTGCAATAGACGGACGCCATATGGTTACAAAGATGTCATACAGATATCTTCATACTCTGAAGAATCTCGGTCCTTCACCTGAACCCAATCTCACCGTACTCTGGTCTGTAAATCTCCCCGTAAACTTCAAGCGTTACTGTGCAAAGGTTTCCATAGAATCTTCATCCATTCAGTATGAAAATGACGATCTTATGAGATTTACCCACGGAGACGATTATGCAATAGCATGTTGTGTTTCTTCTATGAGAATAGGTAAGGAAATGCAGTTCTTCGGTGCAAGAGCAAACCTTGCAAAATGTTTGCTTTACGCTATAAACGGCGGTATAGATGAGATTTCACACAAGCAGGTAGGTCCCGAATTCAAGCCGATAACAAGCGAATACCTTGATTACGATGAAGTGATGAAAAAATTCGATGCTATGATGAGATGGCTTGCAGAGGTGTATGTTAATACCCTTAATGTTATTCACTATATGCACGATAAGTATTGCTATGAAAAGATACAGATGGCACTTCATGATAAGCATGTTACCCGTTGGTTTGCAACAGGTATAGCGGGACTTTCTGTTGTTGCCGATTCACTTTCTGCGATTAAGTATGCAAAAGTAAAGGTTATCCGTGACGAAAACGGTCTTGCGGTAGATTATGAAGTTGAAGGTGATTTCCCCAAGTACGGTAATGATGATGACCGCGTAGACTCTATTGCTTCCGATATAGTTCATCAGTTTATGGAGCATATCAGAAAGAATCATACCTACCGTGACAGTATTCCCACAACATCTATTCTTACAATAACATCCAATGTTGTGTACGGTAAGGCAACAGGAGCAACACCTGACGGAAGAAAAGCAGGAGAAGCCTTTGCTCCGGGTGCAAATCCCATGCACAGAAGAGACACTCACGGTGCTATAGCATCCCTTGCTTCTGTTTCAAAGCTTCCCTTTAAGGATGCGCAGGACGGTATTTCGAATACCTTCTCTATAATTCCCGGAGCTCTCGGAAAAGAAGACAGAATATTTGCAGGAGATATTGATGTAGATATTGACTGTGCAGGCGGCAGTTGTTTCTCTCCTACACTTTTTGAAAGCCTTGATATAGACGAATAAGAGGTATAAATTATGAAAGCAACTCAAATCAGATAGATAATCTTGTAGCTCTTTTAGACGGTTATGTTCAAAAGGGAGGTCATCACCTTAATGTGAATGTTTTCTCCAAGGAAACCTTGCTTGATGCACAGGCTCATCCCGAAAAATATCCTCAGCTTACTGTACGAGTAAGCGGATATGCGGTAAACTTCATCAAGCTTACAAAAGAGCAGCAGGATGAAGTAATTTCAAGAACCTTCCACGATCAGTTTTGATGAAAGGCAGGATCCATTCAACAGAGTCCTTCGGAACGGTAGACGGACCCGGTGTGAGATTTGTTGTATTTATGCAGGGCTGTCCTTTGAGATGTATCTATTGCCATAATCCCGATACATGGAAAATGGGGGATGGTGAGGAAGTTCTTGCAGAAGAGATTATTGCACAGTTTAAAAAGAACCGTTCCTTTTATTCTAACGGTGGTATTACCGTAACCGGCGGAGAGCCCCTTTTGCAGATAGATTTTGTTACAAAACTTTTTGCAATGGCAAAGGCTGAAAATATCCACACTTGTCTGGATACATCCGGCATTACATTTTGTGAAGACGATCCCCGTTTTGATGAGCTTATGGCTTATACCGATCTTGTAATGCTTGATATAAAGCATATAGACAAAGATGCTCATAAGCAGCTTACCGGAAGCGGAAATGACAGGATAATTGCATTTGCCAGATATCTTAATGATATAAACAAATCGCTATGGATTCGACATGTTGTGATTCCCGGATATACAGACAAAGAGGAAGATCTTTATAAGCTTGGTAAATTCATCGGTACACTTTCAAATGTTAAAGCATTGGATGTTCTGCCTTATCATACACTTGGTGTATCAAAATACCGTGAGCTTGGTATGAAATACAGGCTTGAAGGTGTTGAACCAATGTCCAAGGACGGAGCATTGCAAGCAAAGAAGATAATTCTTGCAGGCTACAGAGAAAAGAAAAGCGAGATTTAGGCTATGTGCTCAGATTGAGCACATAGCCTGTTTCTTTTGTTACTGTAATTGAATTATTACGAGGTGTGCCGAAACGGGACGGTCTCCGCCAGCTGTAGAAGTTAATGTTATAGGATTACCTGTTTCTTCGGGATTTCTCACGGTTAATACAGAATTGGGAGTAGTTGTTTCTACAAGAGTATTGATAACAATCTCATTTATACCGCCTGATTTTCCCGCAACAGTATAGGGAAGCTCTGTACCGTTAAGTGTTAATATCAGCTGTGCTGTGCCCGCTACCGTTGCATTGAAAATTATCTGATATACTCCAACTTCAGTTAATGTGAAGCTTGTATCGTCTGTTCTTACTATTGAAGTTGCGCTTGAGGGGCCGTCCTGGGGTAAGCTTACATCTTCTCCTTCGGAAATCGGATCTTCATTATCGGGGGGCATCAATGCGTAAAAATCGGCAAATCCCAAAAGTTCACCTGCAGGCCCCTGAGGACCGGCAGGACCGGTAGCGCCCGTTTCACCTTGTGGCCCGGGTTCACCCTGAGGTCCCTGAGGACCGGCAGGACCGGTAGCACCCGTTTCACCCTGTGGACCGGGTTCACCCTGAGGTCCCTGAGGACCGGCAGGTCCGGTAGCGCCTGTTGCACCCTGTGGGCCGGGTTCACCCTGAGGTCCCTGAGGACCGGCGGGTCCGGTAGCACCCGTTTCACCCTGTGGACCGGGTTCACCCTGGGGCCCCTGTGGCCCGAATGGACCTTGAGGACCGGGAGGGCCGGGAGGGCCGGGCGGACAACACGCGCAGAGAGTTTCATTGCTGTTACATCTGTATATAGGCTGATCATTGTTGCAGCCGCAAGAATTATTATCAAATCTGTTATTATTATTATTATTTTGTGACCATCTGTATCTGCTCATAAAAAGCCTCCTTTCAAAAGGGCTCATTACATTTTATGCCAAAATATCATTAGTGCCAATTTAAACTATTGCAATTTTAATAACAGAGTGTTATAATTTAATTGTTAACTACTTTCTGTGAAAACCACACCGATTCCCACACTATTTTAACAAAATAATATATTTATCCCACACTTTATATAAATTAAGGTGTGGACATATAGATAATAATATTATATAATATATTAAAATGCATTAAAAAGGAGATTGATTATGGGACTTATTAAAGCAGGTCTTGGCGCTTTAGGCGGAACTTTGGCAGATCAGTGGAAGGAATTTTTTACATGCGATGCAATGGACAGCGATACCTTGATGGTTCGCGGAAAAAAGCAGACCTCAGGTCGTTCCTCAAATACAAAGGGACACGATAATGTAATTACAAACGGTTCGGGTGTTGCAGTTGCAAACGGACAGTGTGCAATTATCGTTGAGCAGGGTAAGGTTGTTGAAGTTTGTGCTGAACCCGGTGAATATACATACGATACCTCAAGTGAACCCAGCATTTTTGCAGGCAAGCTTGGTGACAGTATTAAGGAAAGCTTTAAAACCCTCGGAAAGCGTTTCACCTACGGAGGTGATACGGCAAAGGATCAAAGAATCTATTACTTTAACTTGCTTGAAATTATTGATAATAAATTCGGAACACCCAATCCCTTTATGTTTAAGGTTGTAAATAAAGAAATTGGTATGAGCAGAACCGTTCAGGTCAGATGTAACGGTGTTTATTCCTATCGTTTGACCGATCCTGTTCTTTTCTACAGCAAGGTAGCGGGAAATGTTAGTGATGTATATACAAGAGATATGATTGATGCACAGCTCAAGACAGAGTTTATCTCTGCACTTCAGCCCGCATTTGCTCAGCTTTCAACTCTTTCCTTACATCCTGCTGAAATTCCAATGCATACTTCCGAATTAAAGGCAGCTCTTAATTCTGCCCTCAAGATAGACTGGACAGATCACAGAGGTATCAGCGTTGAGAATGTTGCTCTTAATCCTATCACTCTTACCGAAGAGGATATGAAGAAGATCAACGAAATGGAAGATGCGGCAACAATGGGTTCCAATGCGGCAATGATGGCAGGCAGAATGACTGCTGCAACAGCAAATGCAATGGAAACCGCTGCAGGCAACACCAACGGTGCTATGGCAGGCTTTATGGGAATGGGCATGGCAATGAACGCTGGCGGTGGCGGCTTTAATGCAGCTCAGAATTTCTACGGTATGGCACAGCAGCAGGCCGCACAACAGCAGGCTGCACAGCAGCAGATGCCTCCTCAGGCACAGCCTGATGCTAATACCTGGACATGTGCTTGCGGTGCTGTTGCAAAAGGAAAATTCTGTCCCGAATGCGGTGCAAAAAAACCTGAAGTAAACGGTTGGACTTGCAACTGCGGAAGCGTTAATAAGGGTAAGTTCTGCGAAGAATGCGGAGCAAAGAAGCCTGAGGAAGCCCCCCTTTACCGTTGCGATAAATGCGGTTGGGAGCCTGAAGATCCCCATAATCCCCCCAAGTTCTGTCCCGAATGTGGAGATATTTTTGACGAAAAGGATATTAAATAACTAAAATGAAAAAAGTTTTATCGGGCATGTTGGCTTTAATTATTTGTATGAGCCTGTTTGTGGGTTGTACAAAGGATATAAAGCAACAGCCCATTGAAACAAATGAAATTTCGGATACCGAGGAAATAGTTGATACAGAAGAAGGCGAAGCCGATATAACCCCAACTTCGGATGGCAAAGATGATATTGCTGCATCTCTTATGGGGGTACGCCAGAGTATGATAGGTACTCCTGCTATGGTTGCGGTTGCTTATCTCGGTACTGCAGATTCTTCAGAAACTGCGGATACCTTAAATTGGGTGAAGAAAATTCTCCCCGAATTTACCGGTAATTTGCCTTTTATAGCCGAGATAGACGAATCGCATATCATAGGTGACAGACATTTAAGTTTGTATCTCATTGTACCCTGTGATGTAAATGCCTCGGTAGCTGTAAACCGTGTGGACGAAAATGGAGAGGTTGCAGAGGTACTCTATCGCAGTGATTACGGTGATCCCATACTTGTTTATGCAAGCAATTCCGTAGATACCTTAGATACGGAGATAAATATAGTTGATAGTGACGGAAACGAACTTAGTTACGCTCCCAAACTTAACGATATGTCTTATCTCACTCAGTATTCGGATTTAAGCGTATACGATCTTACTCCGTATGCCGAGATACTGAGCCGTGAATACGCTGAACTTCAGAGCTATTCCTGGAACCTGCCTTTGGAGGCAGATGTTGTTGATACCTCTTGGAGTTCAGGTTGGCTGGTAAGAAACGGTGAATTGTCAAAATATGATATAAGCTTTTCTGAAAACACAGCATATATCCAACATAACGAAGATTCGTTGGAGGCTCCTTATAAGTTGATAACAGAAGAGGGAGTTTGTATGCTGAGGCTATATCCCGATACAGATGACCAAAGAAGTTTTTGTATGCTTATTTCAGATGAGAACGACTCTGTTTATCTTTCACAGGACTTTAAAAATTCATCCATACATTGCGATGAACTATTATCGGTACTGATGACCCGTACCTATGGATAAGGAGGAAAATATGTCGGTATTACAAGAATATAAGTGTCCCTGTTGTGGCGGAGCAATTGAATTTGACAGTAATATTCAAAAAATGAAATGTCCGTATTGTGATGTTGAATTTGAAATGGATTCAATGGCTTCCTATAATGAGGATGTTCAAAATAACAAACCTGATGAAATGAATTGGCAGGATACTGCTCAAAACTCATGGCAGGAGGGAGAAACAGACGGACTGAATGTATATATCTGTAAATCCTGCGGCGGTGAAATTATCGGAGACTCAAATACAGCGGCTACCACTTGCCCTTATTGTGATAACCCCGTCGTTATGACAGGTCAGTTTGCAGGGGCATTGAAGCCCGATCTTGTGATTCCTTTTAAATTTGATAAAAAAGCTGCAA
>JAFYPJ010000096.1 GCA_017547545.1 Clostridia bacterium
CAGTCCTGAACGCTGTTTACATCCTGATACTCATCAATGTACACAGCATCAAACATACTTTGATATTTTAGCGCCGCAGGAGTAGGTTCGCCATTTTCGCAAAGAAGAGCTAATGTAAGAGCTTCGCAGTCCGCAAAGGAAACAACACCTCTTCGTTTCTTTTCATCCATGACTTTTTTATGGAAAAATGAAAGAAATGTATAAAGCTTTCCGTTAAATTCAGAGGTTTCCTTGGTAGCTGTTAAAATTTCCTTTTCACCGTATAAATAGAGCTCAGAAATTTTAGATATCTGTTTTTTGAATTCATTTCGTATATTTTTAACCTTAGCCGCATCTAAAGGATTGCCGTTTTTAGAGCTGTATCTACCAAGAGCAAGCATTTCATAACTTAAAAGATACTTTCTTACAGCATAATATCCGTTATCTAAATTAGCCCAAATAGCATCAAGTAAATTATTATCGGCAATTACGGCATTACCGTAAGCCTTGTTTATACCCTCATCAAAAGCAATAATATCAAAGATCTCGCTGTATTTTTCTTTAAAATAATCCAAAAACAGCCCGGTTCTTTTTTTCAGCTCTGTCCCCCAGATATTTTCAAAAGGATCCTTTGCTTGGTATTCTTTTAATTTTGCAGCGTTGTTTATAAGAAGATCAATACCCTCAAGCTGAGAATACAAGGTATCGTACAGCTTTAAAAATATTTCGGCAAGCGCAGAATCGGATAAGGATGTAAATGTATCGCAAAAATTGGCAAAATCGGTAATACCGAGCTGTGACGGGTTGTTATAAAATTCTTCAATACATGAATTCATAACATCAGCCATAATAAGCTTATTTTCCGCCTCATCTGCTATTCTCACATTTGAGCCGAAGCCCAATTGCTCAAAGTTATTTCTTACAACATTAAGGCAAAAGCTGTTTATCGTGGCAATATGAGCCCTTGGGAGTTCATTTAACTGGCGGCGCAAATGTTTGTTTTTGGGGTATTTGCGTATCGCTTTTTTTATAGCCTTTGAAAGCTTGTCCTTTAATTGAGCAGCTGCAGCTTCGGTAAAGGTAACAACAAGCATTTTACGAACATCCGAACAAGTATCCTTATCGGTAATACTCCTGATAATGCGTTCAATAAGTACCGTTGTTTTACCCGAACCGGCAGAAGCGCACACAAGAATATCTTTTCCGCCAAACTCTATGGCAGAAAGCTGATCCTTTGTCCAGTTTTTATTTTCACTCATCGTCACCCTCTCCTTCCTTGTTTATTCTGCAAATATTATAATGAGAGCAATATTCACACATAGGATCAAATTCGCAGGGCCAGGCAGAAGCCATTCCCTGTTTTATCTCCAATGCGATCTTGTTTACAACATCGTTAATCTTACCCTGTATTGCGCCAAGACTCTCAAGGGTGTATAAGGGACCCTTGCCCTTTTCAATATCAATTCCTTTGGGAAGGATATATTTATATCCGCTTTTAGACATAGCATCAACAAGTGTGTCTTCGGAAAGTATCATGCCCTGCCTTTCAATACCGGTAATTATATCATTTTCTATCATACTTTGGGGCATTATCTCATTATAGGTTTCAGGCAGAATTTTTGCTATATAATAGATAACTCCCGACGGTATAAGCTCACCCTTTTTATTTATAAGCTCAAGGAATTTTTCTTTATTTTCCATAATAGAAAACATGTATAAAAACATCTGGAGATTTATTCCTTTTTCAAGATCTGATACCTTAAAGTCTTTTTTGCCGGTTTTGTAGTCCACAACCCTGAAATATACCTTACCGTTTTTCTCAAAGGTATCAACTCTGTCTATCTTTCCTTTAATATAAAGCTGTGTTCCGTCCGATAATTTTATCTTATACGGTGATATATCCGAATCTTCGCCAAAGGATACATCCATTTCAAAAAATGAGGGTACAAATTCCGAATCCTCAAATTCTTCATATATACTTCTTACAAAGATATGCGCATTTCTTCGAAGCTTTTCAAATAAAGCAATCAATCTTTTGCTAACAAACTTCATATTACCGCAGGTATCTGCAATATATCTGTCTACAATCTTATCAACAAGCTCTTTTCGGCTCTTTGAATCAAGCTTGTTTTGAGATGCAGCCTTGAAAAAGTCTTCAAGCACCTTATGAATAAAGTTTCCTATATCACGGGGATCATAATTAACTTTTTGCTGTTCTTTCAAACAAAGATCGTAAGTCATTCTGTAGGAAAAACGGCATTTAACAAACTTTTCAAGCTTGGATTGAGTCATAGACATATTTCCGTTATAGCTTGAAAGATTTGAAGGATCCTTTATACTGCATTCATTTGTAGATATGGGGGTATCAAAGCCTTCAATTGAATTTTTATAAGATTCATCGCATAAAAGCACTTCTTTAATTAGATTACCGTACTCCTCATCATCTGCATAGTCAAAAGCAGAGGGCTTGTCATAAACAAGGTCTGTTATGCAAAGATCCTTATAATTCACGCTTGAAATTTGAGGAAATAGTCTTTGTATTTCGGTTACGGCATTAGATTGCAAAAGCTCTTTACCGGCAAGAGTGCCTGTATGATAAGAAACAACAACAGATTCCTTGGCGGATAGAATGGTTTTATAAAACAGCCATTTTTGTTCGTTGAGCATTTCTTGTGGATCATGCATAAGAGTAAGGCCGTTTTTTCTTAATTCCTCACAAAGCATATCGTCTAAAATATTGCTTTCCTTATAATCTGCGGGATACGAACCCTCGTTTGCGCCGATAATATAGATTCTTTTGGCATCTACACTTCTTAAATTGCCGATACTTACTACAGAAATTTCATCTATTGTAGAAGGCAGCATAGAAAAAGAGGTTTGGGAACATATCAAACGCAGTAAACGTTTAAGAGTTTCAATATCATTGATTTTTTCATCCCCTGCGCAAAGAGCTAACTGTTCAAGAGCAAAAACAACTGCATTCCATGATGAAATATCATCACCCTTCAATTGAGAAGGATCAATGGAATCAGTAAGAAAACGGTAGATAGCTTCAGCCGTATTTTTACCTGTTCTGTTATCTTTTAAGGATAGCGAAAGATTTATAACAGGTTCTCTTATACGGTCTCTTATATTATTTATTTTTTCAAGAAATGCAAATGTTTGATCATTTATATACGAGCTGTAGCCCTGCGGATTCATATTCCAATCTTCATCCGTTTTCCATACCGAACCCGAAAGCGACCATGTGGATGCATATTCTTCTATAATATCACATTCTTCATCACTGCAAGAACAAAAACCGCTTTTTATATATGAGATCACATCATCAAACTGCCAATTATATATAATTATGTTCAAGGCTGATATTATAAATTTTACACAGGGACTTTGAAGTATATCGCGATTATCGGTAATACGGAAGCTTATACCGTGTCTTTGCATCATAACATCAAGAATTCCGCAGTAATCCTTAATATTATCG
>JAFYPJ010000097.1 GCA_017547545.1 Clostridia bacterium
CGTGTTCAGCGTTCAAGAATATCCTGGACATATACAATGCTTACAGCTCTTTATACCCGTGACTATTGCGGTGATGATGCTGCGGCAAAGGATGCATATATTGATCTTGCAAATTCCTTCCATGAAGAAGTAAACGAATTAGGTATCAAATGGTCGGAGAGCAGTTCTCCCACTTACGATCCTTCAAAGCATCCCCGTGAATGGCTTCCCGCATAAATAATAAATAGAGCTGTCTCAAATGCGAAGAGAACGCATTTGAGACAGCTCTTTATCTGTTATTGACAAGGACAATATGATATGCTATAATTTTAAAAAACACAGAAGAGGGTAAGTATGAAAAATTACAAGAAATTTTTTGTTGTATCGTTTTTCGTGATCATTGTTTTAACAATAACTGCATTATCTGTTTTTGCAAGCTCTGCATTTAGCGATGTAAAGCAAGGCGCATGGTATTATGACGCAGTTAACGAAACGGTAGAGGCCGGTGTATTTACAGGTACATCCAAAAATGAATTTTCACCTAATCTCAGCATGACAAGAGCAATGTTTGTTACAACACTTGCAAGAATGAACAATGTTGATGTAAGTGAATATACGGGTGTATCCTTCACCGATGTACAGGCGGGCAGCTGGTATGCACCTTATGTTGAATGGGCATATAAAAATGAAATAACAAACGGTATCGGTAACGGTAAGTTCGGTGTGGAAAATACAATTACCCGTCAGGAAATGGTTGCACTTTTCTATAAGAGTGCCGCAAAATTTGGTGAAAATGTTGAAATTCCCGATGAATTCAAATATAACAGAAGTTATGATAAGGATTCCTGCGCCGATTGGGCAACAGAGGGAATGAAATGGGCTCTTGCAAACTTTGTAATTTCGGGTACGGGCAATGAAGGGGATATGCTTGTGTTATCTCCCGAAAAAACCGCAACCAGAGCTGAAGCAGCTCAGCTTATAGTAAATTATTTCGATTTCCAAAAGGCAGACACTCCTTATATCGGTAAGCTTACTATCAACGGCAATCCTATTGATAAGTATAAAATTGTATACGGTGAAGGTATAAAGGATGCCAAAAACGCAGCAAAATCTCTTGTTGATTATATTGAACGCTCAACAGGAGTAACCCTTACATATGTTACCGATGCTGAACCGGTGAGTGATTATGAAATTATTATCGGTACAACCAACCGTGAGGGAACACTTGTTAAGGTTGATCGTGACGGTACAGACAGAGGTGCCTTTGAGATAAGTGTTCAGGGTAATTATCTTGTAATTGCAGCAAAATATGATGAATATGAAGGTAATTCATACGGTGTTATAGGTTTGGCACTTGAAAAGTTAGGATTTGGTTTCTATTCCGGCAATGTATCTACCATAAAAAGACAGGAAGCGGTTGATCTTCCTGACGGTTATGTTTTCAAGGATCAACCCGGTTTTGAGTACAGAGTAGTTTATTGGAGCGGTAAACCCGAAGAAGAGAGAACGGGAGAACCCTTCAGACGCAAAGGCTATTCCCATAATCTTCCCGATATCACAGGTGTTCCTCTTACTCAGAGCGAGCCTTGTCTTACAGATCCTGATATAATAAATCATTCGATCGAAACCGTAAAAGGCTATCTCAAGGAAGATCCCGAACTTGAAATCATATATGTTATAATGAATGACAGACCTGATTTCTGTGCATGTGAGCGTTGTATGGAAGTATACCGTACAGAAGGAAGCCGCGGCGCAACAATTATGCTTCTTTGTGATACAATAGCAAAGGAGATCAAAAAGGATTACCCCAATTGCTATATTCTTACTGCGGCATATCTTCATACAATAAATCCTATCAAGTCCAAGCTTGACGATAATGTAATGGTTTATTACTGTCCCATAGAAAACTGCGCAAGCCATGATTACAATGATCCTACCTGTCCTCTTAATGCATCCATGCTTACAAATATGCAGGGATGGAGCAATATCTGTAATAAAATGTGGGTTTGGGACTATTCAGCAAACTTTACATATTCATTTGCGGCATTCCCCATTCTTGAATCTCTTCGCGATAATAAAGAATGGTTCTACGAACTCGGTGTTGTAGGCGAATTCAACAATGCTATCCAGGGAAGAAGCGGTGAGTTCGGAAATCTTGTTGCATATCTTTTAGGAAAGCTTCAGTGGGATCCTACCATGTCTGAAGAGGAATATCAGGCTGAAATTGATGCATTCCTTGAAGCTTATTACGGAGCTGGATGGAAAAATGTAAGGGCATATATTGATACCATGGAATTACTTTCCGAAAAGAATCATTTCGGATATCATGTTGTTCCGGACGGTGTTATAGATTATGAAGATATTTTAGCTAATATGGATACCTTTGAAGGTTATTGGGATGCAGCAGAAGCAATGGCAAAGGATGCAGATGAGCTTAACCGTGTTCAGCGTTCAAGAATATCCTGGACATATACAATGCTTACAGCTCTTTATACCCGTGACTATTGCGGTGATGATGCTGCGGCAAAGGATGCATATATTGATCTTGCAAATTCCTTCCATGAAGAAGTAAACGAATTA
>JAFYPJ010000098.1 GCA_017547545.1 Clostridia bacterium
GGTTATACATATTACTATGTAGATCTCCAGAGAATCAAGGGATTCCAGAAGATCGGTGAAAATTATTACTGGTTCAATACAACAAGCGGTATGATGTATGCAGATGCAACCATGTGGGTTGGTGGAGATAATGCTTATAATTACCCCAGCGGTTATTATTACTTCAAGCCTGACGGTACAATGTATATTCCCGATCTTGTAAACGGCAAGAAGGAAATAGTTGAGGAAAACGGAAATCTTTACTTCACTATTGACGGCTTTGTTCAGAAGGGCGGCCTTTATGAGCTTGACGGTGATTACTACTATGCTAAGCCTGACGGAACTCTTTACAGAAGCGCAACCGTTTGGGTATCCGCAACACTTGCAAAAACCTTTGACGGTGTTGGCAGCTACTATAACTTTGCTGCAGACGGTAAGATCATAAAGAACGGATTTGTTACCGGCGGCGGTTATACATATTACTATGTAGATCTCCAGAGAATCAAGGGATTCCAGAAGATCGGTGATAATTATTACTTGTTCAACGCAACAAGCGGTATGATGTACGCAGATGCAACCATGTGGGTTGGCGGTGATAACGGTTACGGATTTGCAAGCGGTTATTACTACTTCAATCCTGACGGTACAATGTATATCCCCGATCTTGAAAGCGGCAACAAGAAAATAATTGAACAGAACGGTAATCTTTACTTTACCATTGACGGTATAATTCAAAAGGGAAGCCTTTATGAATTTAACGGTGATTATTATTACGCTAAGTCAGACGGTTCTCTCTACAGAAATGCAACCGTATGGGTATCTGCAACACTTGCAAAAACATTTAACGGTGTTGGCAGCTACTACAACTTCGGTGCTGACGGTAAGATCATAAAGAACGGATTTGTTACCGGCGGCGGTTATACATATTATTATGTAGATCTCCAAAGAATCAAGGGATTCCAGAAGATCGGCGATGATTACTATATGTTTAACGCAAGCAGCGGTATGATGTATACAGATGCAACCCAGTGGGTTGGCGGTGATAACGCATACGGAATTCCGAAGGGTTATTATTACTTCGGTACCGACGGTAAGATGGTATTTTAATCTGATAACGGTTTTATCGGATTCTGACGGTTTTACGGCATAAGAACAAGCAGGATATTCTATTTGGGTATCCTGCTTGTTTTATTTTTTATGAAAATTATGATAATATAAAATGTTGACAAAAAAATTCATATAATATATAATATTTATATGTAAGTATATATTATAATATATTTTGTAGATTTATATATTTTAAAAATTATAATAACAAAGTTGTATTTTAATGTTGTTGGAGTTAAAATGAAAAAGCGTATTTTGATTGTTAATAATAATATGCATATCGGCGGAGTTCAAAAGGCACTTGCTAATCTGCTTAATTGTGTTTACGGTAAATACGATATATCATTATTGCTTTTCAATCCTAAAGGAAAATTATTTGCAGAACTTCCAAATAATATAAATATAATTTCTGTTAAATCACCGTATAAGTATTTAGGTTTGTCTAAAAATGATGTTAAGAGATTTTCTTTTGATTATTTTGGCCGTTGCTTTTGGGCATTGTTGTGCCGTATATTAGGCAGGACTAAAACTATTGGTATCATGTCGCTTTTTCAAAAAAATATTGAAGGATATGACATTGTAATCTCTTTTTTACATAATGGCGGAGAAAAAGCATTTTACGGTGGTTGTAATGACTTTGTGCTGCGTCATGTAAAAGCAGAGAAAAAAATTTCAGTTCTTCATTGTGACTACCGGAAGTGCGGAGCTAATAACAGTAATAACGCGAAACTTTATGAAAAATTTGATGTAATTGCGGCTTGCTCTGAAGGTTGTAGAAATTCATTTGTTTCAGCTCTTCCTCAATACAGTGAAAAAACTGTAATACTGTATAACTGTCATAATTTTAAAAGATTAGATTTTCTTGCCGATTCAATGAAGGTTGAATTATCCGATAAATATATAAACATAGTAACAGTTGCCCGTTTGGGTAAAGAAAAAGGTGTTTTGCGCGCTATAGATGTTATATCCCGTTTGCCCGATATGTATAAACAAAAAATCAGATATTATATTATCGGGAACGGTATTGAAATGGAACAGGCGCTTTCTACGGTAAAAAGCAATTCATTGGAAGATACGGTTATCTTTCTTGGAGAAATGGAAAATCCTTATTCATATGTAAAAGCTGCTGATTTGCTTTTAATGTCTTCTTACAGCGAAGCCGCACCTTTGGTTATCGGAGAAGCAGCATTTTTCTCAACTCCTGTATTGTCTACAGAAACTTCGTCTGCTGTAGAAATGATTCAGGATACAGGGTTCGGTTGGGTTACCGAAAATAACGAAATACAATTATATAACAAACTTTTTGAATTGATTTCAAATCCTGATTTAATACATGAAAAAAGCAAATCTATGCAAGGAAAATTTAACAACAATTCAGCTTTAAATCAATTTGATTATTTAATAGGATGATATGGAAAGAAGTAATAATAAATCAATTTCTACAATATTTCAATATTTAATAGCGTTAAGTGTTATGGTAATTATATTACTTTGTATAGGTCATATATATTATAATACCGTAATACTTCTTGCTGCCTTCTTTGTATTCTTTCTTATTGTACTGTACTCTTCGTTAAATGCTATTGCGGTTCCGATATTACTTTTCTTTTTACCATGGTCGCCCTTGATCAAGTTTTCTCCCGACCAAATGTCCTTATATACCGTAGCATTTTTCGGAATATGTCTTATTGCTTTTATAAACAATTATAATAAAATCAATTTTAATTATATAATTTCTGCGGTACTGTTATTTATAATTACCGGTTTTTCAAAACTTATCAACGGTTATTCGATTGACAAAAGCTATATTTTGTTTTTTATATTTTTAGTTTTGTTTCCATCCTTGTTATCTGAAATTGAAAGTAAATACGACTATTACATTTTAACATTTTTGTTTTCAACAGGTATTGTAACAGCAGCATTTGCATCCAAGCAATTAGCCACATACGGTTCTATTTCAAGATATATAGATGTATATTATTGGGAGCAGATGGGTATAACGAGGTATTCCGGCTTTTACGGTGATTCAAACTTTTATTCAGCCCAAATTACTGTTGCTTTATGTGGAATTATGATTTTGCTTATTCAAAAGCAAACAAAAAAAAGATATATAACTCTTGTTGTGTCTGCATTGCTTCTTATTTATTCCGGTTTGCTTGGTGCCTCTAAAACCTTCGTTATTTATACAATTATCATGTTTGTGTTATGGTTTTTGTATGTTTTATTTATGAAAAACAGATTTTCAAGTAAAGTTCTGTTGATCGTATCCTGTATTGTAATTGCTGTTTTTATAGCAATTTCCGGTGTATTTTCAGATGTTTTGGATGTAGTATTTACTCGATTCGGTCAAGGTACCGATTTCCAGACACTTACAACAGGCCGCGGTGATATTTGGCGAATGTACATTGTTGTTTTGTTGAATGATATTAAAATATTGTTCTTGGGACAAGGATTTACAAATACCAATGTTGCAGGACATGCTTCTCATAATACAATAATACAGGCAGTTTATCAGTTTGGAATTGTTGGGTTAACATTCTTTATTTTATGGGTTTTATCTGCGTTTTCAGTACCAATTCGTTCAATTAATTTTAAAAAGATAAATTTTATATTGTTACTCATTCTTATTGTCGGTTGTTTTGGTCTGTGGCTTAGTTTGGATCTGCTGTTTTTTGATGAATTATTCCTCGTATCGTTTTACTTTGTATATTCAATGATATGGTGTTCACAAACAAAAACTAACTATATTGTCGGCAATAAAAATGAACCAGACGGAGAAAACTTATGATTTTTGCAGATATTCATTGTCATGCCCTGTGCGGTTCTGATGACGGGCCTGAAAACAGAGAGGATATGTACAAACTAATAAATACCATGTATGATGATAACATCAGGTATATATGTTTAACTCCGCATTTTCATCCGGGTTATTTCGGAGAAAATGCCAATAATTCGGTAACAGCATTCAATGATTTAAGAGAATATGTTTCAAAGAAATATTCTGATTTAAAGATTTACCTCGGAAATGAGTTAAGATATAACCAAGGGTGTGTTAATTGGATAAAAGAAAAAAGATGCCGCTCGTTGAATAACACAGAGTATATACTTATTGACTTTCATGACAACCAAAGTGTTGCGGAAATAATTCACGGAACAAACAGTATTCTCAATGCCGGTTATGTTCCTATTCTTGCTCATGTTGAACGGTATACGCGTTTGAATGCAAAACTTAAATTGATCAGTGAATTAAAAGAAAACGGTGTTATTATTCAAATTGATGCACAAAGTGTTATAGGACAGTTTGGATTTTTTACAAAACTAAGAGCGAAAAAAATAATCGATGCAAGGCTTGCAGATGTTATTGCTACCGATGCGCACGATACTGATAAAAGAGCTCCGTGTATGATAAAAAGCTATGAATACATCAAAGACCGTTGCGGTGAAAAATATGCAAAACGGATTACATTTGATGTGCCTCATGCGATAATTTGTAATAAATATTCAGGAAGGAATTAGTTATGGAAAAACAATCAAATCTCAGAGAAATAAAATTTAATGATCTGTGGCGAATATTTGTTTCGAGATTATGGATAATAATGTTGTCTTCTATTTTGGTTCTTATAGGCTTTTATACTATTAACAAGTTTACATATGTACCAAAATATGAATCAACCGCAACATTGTATATATTAAGACAGTCTACCGAAAACAGTACCTTGGTTGAACAAAAAGCAACAGAAGACTTCAGCCTTGCACTTAATGTTGTTAATGACTGTGACTATCTTTTACGAAGCCATGTTGTTCTCGATGAAGTTATAAATAACCTTGATCTTGATATTTCGTACGAGGCACTTTCAGACTGTGTAAAAACATCAAATCCTGATGATACCCGTATTCTTCAGGTTACAGTTGAAGCAGCAACTCCCGAAACTGCAAAGCTTGTTGTTGATCAGATATGTGAGATAGGCGAAGGAAAAATAGAAAAAGCAATGGGATTTGATCAGGTAAATCTTTATGAAGAAGGTGTAATTGATTACAGTCCCAGTAACAGAATAAGCCTTATGACATATATTCTTGTTGCTCTTGTAGTTGCTGTTGCTGTATATTCTATCTATCTTTTAAGGTATCTGTTTGATGACAGGATCAAGACCGACGAAGAAATTGAGAGATATCTTAATCTTACCATTATAGGTGATATTCCTAACGCTTACCGTCATAAGAGAAAGAAGGATTCTTATTATGCGGGTTATGGTAATTACGGTTATGGATACGGTTACGGCAAAAATAAGTATTCATACGGTTACGGATATAAATACAGATATAAATACAAGCACGATAAAATTCCCGATGAGCCTATGACACCTAATGAAGTGTTCATAGATAAAACCGAAAAGATAAATATTGACACCAATAATGATGTAAATTTACCTTCAACTAAAAGTAAAAATGACAAAAAGATTAAAAAGAACAAGGATAGAAAGGGGGAATAAGTAATGGAAGAATTAGCTTTAAAATTACCGGGCTCAAGTGACTTTTTTACCCAGGAAGCATATAAGGTATTGCGTACAAATATACAGTTCTGCGGTCCTGATATTAAAGTTATAGCAATTACAAGCTGTTATGAAAACGAAGGTAAAACCACCGTTGCTCTTCACCTTGCAAAAAGCTTTGCTGAACTTGGAAAAAGAGTTTTGCTTATAGACCTTGATATGAGAAAGTCGGTCATGGCCGGTAGAAATACAACTGCTAAGGATACAATCGGTTTAAGTGAAGTGTTAACAGGTATGAATTCACTTCAGGAATGCTTGTATCCCACACAGTTTAAAAATCTTCAGATCTTATTCTCAGGTCAGTATCCGCCTAATCCCGTAGAGCTTATAAGCGGAAAGTATTTTGCCGATCTTATAGCGGATGCAAGAAATGTATATGATTACATAATTCTTGATACACCCCCCTTGGGCAGAGTAATTGATGCGGCAGTTGCTTCAACTCTGTGTGACGGAACCATTCTTGTAATGAGCGGTAACAGGGTAAGAGTTAAGCAGGCAAAAGAAGTTGTATCACAGCTTGGAATGAGTAACTGTAAGATTCTCGGTGTTGTAAGAAATAATACCAGAAAATCTCAGTCAAAGCGTTCCGGATATTACAAAGGATATCGCGGATATTACGGTTATTATAACTCCTACAATTCATACAACAATTCTTACGGTTATTCAAATGCTTATACTTACGGATACGGAAATAAGCAAAACAAAAAAGATTCCGATGCTGATAAGAAATCAAAAAAATAAACAATATAACAAAATCCCTCCGAACATTGTGTTGTTCGGAGGGATTAAATGTTTTACGGAGATTAAATTTTATTAAATTGATTTTCGTAAATTTCTTCGTTATTCTTCTTTCTTTTAATCATACCCTTGATTATCAAAACAGGTGTTGCAATTATTGCATAAATAACCGAAATAACAGCAAGGATTACGAGAATTGAAGAAGGAGAAATGGGAGAAGCGTCAGCACCGGAACGGATTTTTCCAGCAATTGCAAGTATTAAAACTACCGGCAGAGCAAAAGATGCATAGCTTATTAAAATTTTATATGCCATTGCAAGCTCTGTTTTGAAGATTTTAGATGCTGCACAAACGATAAGCAAATAAATGAATCCGCATATTAAAACCGTAGGGTGTACCGCAACACCTTCAACAAGATTGTTTACAAGTTTAGCGATTCCGTATACACCGAAAACATAAATAGTAAATAAAAAGCTTGCAGGATAAAGAATTTCTTTTAAAATATACTTAAATATCTTCATTTTGTTACCTTCTGAAAAAAATATAGAATTGATATTGCGTGTTACGAGTTTGATATACCCGGAAATGTTAAATCACTGAACACATTTCGGTATCTTTAATATTATAGCATATATACATAAAATAGTATTAAATTTTTTTGAATTTTAAATAAATATACATTATAATGCATATTATGTTGACATTTTTGTAATTTTGATATACAATAGTAGTATCTATAATTATGCAGTTATATAGAAATGTGAGGTACGGAATGGACAGAAGAAGTCTCAGAGAAACGGTTTTTAAGCTTCTTTTTGAATATGAATTTAAAAAGGATGAAAACATTGAAGTATTTTATAAAGAATCCCTTGAAATACTTGAAATAAATGATGATGAATACCTTAACAAGGTGTTTTTCGGTACGGTAAAGAATGTTAATATGCTGGACGAAGAAATAGCAAAAACCGCCAAAGGCTGGAAACTTTCAAGAATATCCAAGGTATCTTTAAATATCATGCGTCTTTGCATTTATGAAATGATATCCGTGGATGATGTACCCTTTGTTGTATCAATAAATGAGGCCATTGAGCTCGCAAAAAAATATGACGATGATAAAGCGCCGAAGTTTATTAACGGTGTTCTTAATACCGTAGCTAAAAACAAAAATTTAAAATGAAATATTTTTTAGGTGTTGATACAAGTAATTACACAACATCACTATCTGTTTGTGATGAAACGGGTAAGATTATCAAAAATTGCAAAAAGCTGTTACCTGTTAAACAGGGAGAAAGAGGATTAAGACAAAGTGATGCTGTTTTTGCTCATACGGTAAATATTCCGTTGGTTGCACAGGAGCTTGGTTCTTATATGCCATCTGCTGTAGCTTACAGTGCATTCCCCAGGGATAATGAAGGCTCATATATGCCGTGTTTTTTATGCGGAAAAGCTTATGCAGAGGCCCTTGGCAGTCTATTGGATATACCTGTATGTCATTTTTCGCATCAACGCGGTCACATAAGAGCTGCTTTATATTCAGCAGGAGCAGATCATCTTTTGGGAAAAGAGTTTTTGGCGTTTCATCTTTCGGGGGGAACAACCGAAATTCTTCATGTAAAGGATGATGAAATAAAGCTGATAGGAGGAAGCTCGGATCTTACTGCCGGTCAAGCTATAGACAGGGTTGGTATAAGTTTGGGTATGAGTTTTCCATGCGGAGCGGAAATGGAAAGAATTGCAGAGTCCACCGTAAATAAAGTTAAACCTAAAATATCAGTAAAAGGCTTAGAGTGCAATTTTTCAGGTCTTGAAAATCTTGCACTAAAGTTGTACAATTCCGGCGCAACAAAAGAAGAAACAGCGGCATATACTCTTGAATTTGTTTTAATAACCCTTGATAAATTAACTCAAAATCTTATCAATGAATATCCCAATCTCCCCCTTGTGTATTCGGGTGGAGTTATGAGTAACAAAAGAATAAAAGAGCATTTTACCGATAAATACGGTGCATATTTTGCTAAACCGGAATTCTCATCGGATAATGCAGCCGGTATTGCGCTGTTATGCTTTGATAAATATATGAGAGAAATTCCATGACATTTTCTAACGAAAATATATTAAGCGTTAAAGAGCTTAATGAATTTGCAAAAAGAGTAATAGATAACAA
>JAFYPJ010000099.1 GCA_017547545.1 Clostridia bacterium
TCTTCTTTATCTTCTTTATCTTTATCTTCTTCTTTATCTTCTTTATTTTCTTCACCTGTGTTTTCCACTATAACCTTACATACCGCTTTATAAGTAAGGCCGTTATAGGTGAATCTGATAGTAATCTCCGCTTCGCCGGTATCAACGGCTGTTACAATACCCTCATCTATAGTAGCAATTCTCTTATCCGAGGTATCATCCTTTACGGTTACATCCGAAGGATCTGTAGTAACTGTAATGCTGTGCTGTTCGCCCTTTTTCAAACGAAGTTCATAGTCTGATAGTGTTATTTTGGGTGATTTAATATTTACGGTAAAGGTATCATTAAACTCACCGTATACAACCGTAATCTTTTTCTCACCTTCGGCTTTGAGTTTTGCATTTTGCAGCTCAACATCACTGTTGCTTAACTTATTAACGGTACCGTCACTGTAGGTTACAGATACCTCCATACCGCTTACATCAACTGTATCACCGATATAGTAGTTAAGCTTATCGGGAGCTTTTGTTATTTTTATTGAAACAGGAGTTGCGGATGTTTTCTTTGACCATGCCGCATAAAGATTAAGCATTCCGTATTTTACAGGAGTTTTTTCGGTTATTTTCTGGCCGCCTGAAGCCGAGGTATACCAACCTTCAAAATTATACCCTTCTCTTTTGGGTGTGGGCATGGGAGAATAAACTCCGTCTGCTCTGTATACAGCACTTTCAAAGCCTTGTTTTTCAGGAACAAATGTGGTTGCCGTTACACCGTCCTCGATCTGAAGCTCGCTGATATAGAAGGTTCCTGCTTTATCAAAGTAAGGATGGAGATCATGACCGCATGCTTCATCTTTGCTCATTGTTATAGTATAGTATTTCCAATCGGTGGAAAGAGTAACAGATTTCAGGGCATCTGCACTCTGGTAACCGAAACGAACATAAAACTTTGCATTAGCAACACTGCTCTTTGCCCAAAAGCTAAGAATAAGAATTTTATTATCACCAACATAACCGTTATCCGAATTGTTACCCATGGTTGAGGTTCGCCATAACAGATCCTTACCCAATGCGCCTGCGCTTGCACCAACTATTTTCATGGAACCGTATGTCCCGTTTCTGCCATCCGCCTTGGAAATGGTATAAACCGAGGTATCTCTGCTTTTATAAAGAGTAGTGTCTATGGTTGTAAAATCGGAGTTGCGGAAATAATTTCTGCCGCTGTGATTGTACCAGAAATTAACGGTATAATCTGCAACCGCCCATTGTGCATAAAATGTAACAGTTATTGAACCGGTTGTTCCATTTGTCCAGGACTGATTAAAGGAGTAAGAAAGACCGTCTGCATAAACAGATTTTGTATAATTATTTGCCTTTATTTCAGCTTCCGTTTTCCAACCCTGACCCACACAATGCCATTTACCGTCTGAACGAAGTGCATTCCAGCCCTTAAAGGTATAACCGGGATATTTGAATGTGTTTGCCGGCATGGTAAGATCAGAATTAAAGGCAACCTTCATAGAACTCATGGAACCGGTACCGCCGTTACCGTTGAAGTTCAAGGTATGGTATGTGGCACTTGCGTATTTGGGACGAACATAAAGTGACTTGATTGTACTTTTTGATGTATGACCGGAGCCGTCCTGGTAATATATTTTTGTGCGGTTTGAGTTGCTGACAGAGCCGCCTACATTTCCTTCACAGGTATATCCGCTGCCCGCGTAAAAGCCGATATGGGGATAGTTTTTACAGGTTGAGCAATAATAGAGAACAACATCACCTGCCTGAGGGGTTGTAACCTTTTGACCGCCGTTATTTAAAATTGCATTGTAAAGAGCTAAGCATCCTCTTGTGTTAGGGATAACACTTGTGGAAACATTTGCAATTCTTGCGCAGTCGATAACAAATGCATCACACCATGCTCCGCTGTAGCCTAAGGTTGAACCACTTTTATATACCTGCGCCTTTGCAACGGCAATAACATCGTTTGCCTGGTTTCCGGTTAATGTAAAGCTTGTACCGTAACCGGAAGCAGAACCGTATTTAGGTTTTCCGGGAGTTATTGCAGCCGAAGCACTAAAGGGTATTGTGCAAAATAGCATAACAATACAAATAATAAAAGAAATTATACGCTTTTTCATACTAACCTTCCTATATACAGTATTTTTATTTATTATATAACTGTTTATATTTTTTGTCAATATTCGATATTCCTTTAATATTAAATAAATGTTTTTTGCCTTGACAAACACATTTGCTTATGATAAAATATTTGTAATTGGCGTTGATCAGGAGTAGTACCCGGACAAGGTAAAACACAGAGAATGGTGTCATAGGCTGTGAGCACCTGTTTTGTCCCCGGAGAAGTTGTCTGTGAGCCGATCGGGTTCTGCCCGTTACAGCGGAAAAGAGTGCGTTCATTTAATGAACGAATTCAGGTGGTACAGCGTTATAAGGCGCCCTGAAACTTTTTCAGGGTGCTTTTTTATTTTTTGATTATTATTTAAGGAGATACAGAAATGAAAAAAGAACTTTCAAAAACCTATTCTCCGGCTGAAATAGAAGACCGTTTATACCAAAGTTGGTGTGAAGCAGGCTATTTCACCCCGGAAATTGATGAAAACAAAAAGCCTTTCTCTATAGTTATTCCCCCGCCCAATGTAACAGGACAGTTACACATGGGACATGCTCTTAACAACACCTTGCAGGATATCATTATCCGTACAAAGCGTATGCAGGGATACTCCACCCTTTGGGTTCCCGGATGTGACCACGCAGGTATTGCAACCCAGATAAAGGTTGAAGAGGTGCTCCGCAAGGAAAAAGGTCTTACCCGCCATGATATCGGCAGAGATGAATTTCTCAAGCTTGTATGGCAGTGGAAGGAACAGTACGGCGGAACTATAATCGGTCAGTTAAAGAAGTTAGGTTCATCCTGTGACTGGACAAGAGAAGCATTCACAATGAGTGATACCCTTTCTGCTGCAGTTAAAAAGACCTTTGTGCGTCTTTATGATAAGGGACTTATCTACAGAGGCCTTCGTATCACCAACTGGTGTCCTCACTGTAACACAGCTCTTTCGGATGCCGAGGTTGAATATAAGGATCTTGAAGGCTCCTTCTGGCATATCAGATACCCCATCGTTGGTACAGACGAGTACCTCACCATAGCTACTACCCGTCCCGAAACAATGTTTGGTGATACTGCAGTTGCGGTTCATCCCGATGACGAAAGATATCAGCATCTTATCGGTAAGATGCTCAAATTGCCCACAACAGACCGCGAAATTCCGATAATTGCAGATGAATATGTTGAAAAGGATTTCGGTACAGGCTGTGTTAAGATAACACCCTGCCACGATCCTAATGACTTTGAGGTTGGTACCCGTCATGATCTTCCCATGGTATTTGCAATTGATGAAGACGGTAAGATCACCGAAGCAGGCGGTAAGTATCAGGGCATGGACCGTTATGAGGCAAGAAAGGCATTGGTTGCCGATCTTGAAGCAGACGGCTACCTTGTTAAAACAGAAAAGCATGCACATAACGTTGCTCATTGCTACCGTTGCGGTACGGTTATTGAACCCCTTGCATCAAAGCAGTGGTTTGTTAAGATGAAGCCCTTGGCAGAGCCTGCTATCAAAGTTGTAAAAGACGGCGACATCAAATATGTTCCCGACCGTTTCTCCAAGAACTATCTCTATTGGATGGAAAACATCCACGATTGGTGTATCTCCCGTCAGCTCTGGTGGGGACACAGAATTCCCGCATACTACTGTAAGGATTGCGGAGAGGTTATGGTAAGCGAAACAGATGTACACGAATGCCGTAAGTGTAACAGCACCAACATAAAGCAGGAGGACGATGTTCTTGATACCTGGTTCTCCTCTGCACTCTGGCCCTTCTCAACCTTAGGCTGGCCTGAGGATACAAAGGAGCTTAATTACTACTATCCTACAAATGTTCTCGTTACCGCATACGATATCATTACCTTCTGGGTTTCCAAGATGATATTCATGTCCCTTGACACAATGGAGGGTAAGGATACCAAGGATGCTATTCCCTTCCCGGATGTATTCATTCACGGTCTTGTTCGTGATGCTCAGGGCAGAAAGATGTCCAAATCCTTGGGTAACGGTATAGATCCCCTTGTTGAAATTGAAAAGTACGGTGCGGATGCCCTTCGTTTTGCTCTTGCAACAGGTAACTCCCCCGGAAACGATATGAGATACTCCCCCGAAAAGATAGAAGCTGCAAGAAACTTCAACAACAAGATCTGGAACGCGGCCCGTTTCGTACTTAGGAATCTTGATATTGAGGAGCTTTCTCTCCCCGACGAAAAGGATATGCAGATAGAGGATAAATGGATACTTTCCCTCTATAACAGACTTTGCGCCGAGGTTACCCAGAACATCGAAAACTATGAATTGGGTGTTGCCCTTTCAAAACTTTATGATTTCATATGGGATATCTTCTGCGATTGGTATATCGAGCTTGTAAAACCCAGACTCAATGCAGGCTCAAAATCCGCCCAGCAGGTTATCTCCTATGTTCTCTCCAACACTCTCAAGCTCCTTCATCCCTTTATGCCCTTTATCACAGAGGAAATCTGGCAAACCCTTCCCCACGAAGGTGAAAGCATCATGATATCCGAATTCCCCGTATACACAGATGCACTTAACTTCCCTGAGGATGAACGCAAGATGAATGCTCTTATCGAGGTTATCAAGGGAATCCGTGCAAGAAGAAATGAAATGAATGTTCCTCCCTCAAAGAAGGCAAAGAACTTCATTGTAACCGAGCATAAGGATATCTTCAATGAAGATACATTTGTATTCTTCCAGCGCCTTGCATCTGCTTCAGAGGTTGAGGTTGTATCCGAATATAATGACAGCGATGCTGTTCAGATAGTAACAGGAACCGCTACAGTATTTATCCCCTTGGCAGAGGTTCTTGATATGGAAAAAGAGCTTGAAAGACTCACCAAGGAAAAAGAAAAAACAATCGGTGAAATAGACCGCCTTGAAAAGAAGCTCTCAAACGAAGGCTTTGTTGCAAAGGCTCCTGCCGCTGTTGTTGAAAAGGAAAAGGAAAAGCTTGCAAACTACAAGGATGTTCTTGCAGGCGTTGAAGCGGCTATCGCAAAAATTAAATTATAATAATATAAACGGTCGGTTTTAAACCGACCGTTTATATTATATTCAGTATTTCACTTATTTTGCTTACTGTATAAGTAGGCTTGATATCGGTAATTTTTGATTCATCCCCTATATAAATCGAATCAAGACCGCAGTTAGCCGCACCCTTGATATCCGATGTAAGGCTGTCACCGATAACAAGGATCTTTGATCTGTCCTTTTCCTCAACAGCCGCAAGCACATGGTCAAAAAAGACTTTGCTCGGCTTGTTTGCACCTATCTCACCCGAAATAAATATCCGTTTAAAATACTTACGAATATCAGATTTTTCAAGGCGGGAGCTTTGGATAAAACCAACACCGTTTGTTATAATATTCAGCTCATATTTATCCTTTAAATTTTCAAGGACTTCTACAGCACCGTCTATTACAAAATCTGTATCGGCAAGGCAATGAAAATAAAGATCGTTCATCTCTTTCGGATCTTTTTTATATCCGTATTTTTCAAAAAAACGCCTGAAACGCTCTACCAGCAGCTCATCTGTAGTAAGCTCCGCCCTTTCAAGAGCGCGCCAAAGAGATTTATTTATATCGCTGTAAACCGCCAGCATTTCTTGGTCAAAATAGAGCTTCGCCTGCTCAAATGCTTCAAAAATTGCTTTTCTTTCACTTGCATGAAAATCAAGCAGGGTATCGTCTGAATCAAAAAGTATCGTTGAATATTTCATAGCTTATGCCTTGAGCATCGCACTAAGGAATTCCCGCAATCTGTTGGTTTGAGGGTTAACAAACATTTCCTTCGGATCACCCTGCTCGGCTATAACACCCTGATCCATAAATATAACTTCATCCGAAATCTCACGGGCAAAACCCATTTCATGAGTTACTATAAGCATTGTTCTGCCATCCTTTGCAAGCCCTGCAATAACCTTTAAAACCTCTCCGGTTATTTCGGGGTCAAGAGCCGAGGTAGGCTCGTCAAAGCAAAGAACCTTAGGACTCATTATAAGAGCACGGGCAATAGCAACACGCTGTTGCTGACCACCGGAAAGCTCACAGGGATAATGATTAAGCTTATCCGAAAGACCAACATGGGAAATAATATCCTTTGCTTCCTCAACCAAAGCATCAAAAGCCGCCTTTTTTTCTGCATGGGATGCTTTTTTAACTCTTAATTCTTTTTTCAGCATAAGCTTTTTTGCAAGAGTAACATTATCCAATACATTATACTGAGGAAAAAGATTAAAGGATTGAAAAACAAGACCTGTTGCAAGCTGATTATCTCTTTTTTCTGCTTTTGTAAGCTTTTGCTTTGAATCCCCGTTAAAGGTTATTCGTTTATCCACCGTTATAACACCTTTATCTGCGGTTTCAAGGCCTGTTATACAGCGCAAAAGCGTAGTTTTACCGCTACCGGAGGAACCGATAATTGAAATTACCTTACCTTCCTCAAGTTTAAAATCAATTCCTTTTAAAACTTCATTCTTTCCGAAGCTTTTATATAAATTATTAACTTCAAGCATTGCCATAACCGTTAACTCCTGAAATAATCAAGTTTCTTTTCAAGCTTACCAAAGAAAATGGTAAGGAGACCGCAGAAAATAAGATAGAATGCCGCAGTATAGAAAAGAGGCCACAAAAGACCGTCTGATTTAATAAATCTCTGACCAGCCCATATAATTTCATAAACCGCAATAGTTCTTGCAAGAGATGTATCCTTAACAAGAGTAATAATTTCATTACTCATAGGTGCAATAATACGCTTTACAACCTGCAAAAGTACAACCTTAAAGAAGACCTGTGCCTTGGTCATACCAAGCACCTGACCTGCTTCATACTGACCGCGGGATATACTTTCTATACCGCCTCTGTATATTTCCGAGAAATAACAAGAATAGTTTATAACAAAAGCAACCAAAGCAGAAATAAATCTGTCATATGTATGGAAGGAGGCAAAAAATTCAAGCACATCTATGGTTGCATTTGCAACAAAGATGCCAAATGAAGGCCACCATTCATATAAAGCAACAATTATTTCGCTTCCGTTGGTTGTAAGATCCGTAAGGAGCTTATCCGCGCCCGCGCCTAAAAGACCGGGGCCGTAATAAATAACAACAAGCTGGAGCATAAGGGGAGTACCGCGTATGATCCATATAAAGGTTTTCATCAACCATTTAAGGGGCTTGATCTTTGACATCGATGCAAAGCTGAAAATAAGTCCCAGGGGTAATGAAAACAGAAGTGTTAGAGCAAAGAGTTCAACGGTTGTCATAAATCCGTTAAATAAGCTCTGAGTAACTGTCCAAAACATTTATATTCCCTTTCGCACTCAAACCGGCAGGGAGCAATTATGCCCTCTGACTTTTTATATGTACATTGTTTTTTTTAAACTTATTTTAAGAGATTAATCTCGTACTTTTCAGCAAGTGCATCAAGAGTGCCATCTGCCATCATATCTGCCATTGCGGTATTGAATTCTTCAGTAAGATCGGAATCCTTTCTGAATGCAACGCCGTATTCTTCTGTAGAAAGCTCTACGCTGTAACCGTAGTCTGCGTAGCTTGTGCCTTCACCTGTCATAGCGTTTGCCATGGTGATGTCGATGATACATGCATCAACGCTGCCGCTTGCAACTTCCTGAAGTGCTGTAGCCTGGTCAACAACTTCAATTGCATTAAGGCCTTCATCAGCTGCAACCTGTGCACCTGCGGAACCGCTTTCAACTGCAAATTCAAGATCAGCCATGCTTGCAACATCTGCATAATCAGCAAGAACATCGTTTGCCATAACAACAACCTGAGCGTTCTTTACATAAGGATTGGAAATGTTAGCATTAAGCTTGCCTTCTTCGGTAATTGTCATACCGTTCCAGATACAGTCTATAGACTTAGCATCAAGTTCTGTATACTTGTTATCCCAGTCGATAACTACAAATTCAGCAGCAACGCCGAGTTTTTCACAGAAAGCAAGTGCAAATTCGGTATCAAAGCCGGTCCATTCATCGTTTTCATCCTTGTAGTTCATGGGAGCATACTCGGTAATACCAATAACAAGCTTACCTGCTTCCTTAACTGCATCAAGGTCTGCAACAACAACATCTTCTTCTTCGCCGTCTGCATTGATGATATCCATTGCATCGTTTTTGTTATCGTCTGTCTTAACTTCTTTTTCGCTGCATGCTGCAAATACGGAAACTACCATAAGCATGCAAAGCATGATTGCTAAAAACTTTTTCATTGTTTTTCTCTCTTTCTGATTTTAATTTATCACTTTAGCAAACTAAAGTATGGATGTATTATACCACTATTGTATTCACTTGTCAATAATTTATAGAAAAGTTTTTGAACAAATTGAAAAATATCGTTTAAAATAATACTTTTTTACTAATTTAATGTATGATTATCTATTGACATTGACTAAGAAACTGTGCTATAATAATTTGCCGCATAATGTTCAGGCTCTAAAAAGGTTCAAACCTGCCTGACTTAGCGAGTCCGGCCGCAAAGACGGCTATAAGAAAGTGAGGTGCTTTTCGTGTTTGCAATTATCGAAACAGGCGGAAAGCAGTACAAGGTTAATGAGGGCGATATTCTCTTTATCGAGAAGCTCGACGTAAACGAAGGCGACACCGTTACCTTCGACAAGGTACTTGCAGTTCGTGACGGCGACAAGTTCGTTTCCGGCACTCCTTGCGTTAAGGGCGCTACCGTTACTGCTAATGTAGTAAAGAACGGTAAGGGTAAGAAGATTCATGTTCTCAAATACAAGCCGAAGAAGGGCGAGAAGAAGAAGATCGGTCACCGTCAGCCTTATACTAAGGTTCAGATCACAAAGATTGCCGGCTAATTATGGTTAATATCACATTCTATAAAAGGAATGGTGTATACTATAAGTTCGTTGAAGAAGGCCACGCTCTTTTTGACGAGGCAGGCAACGACATAGTATGTGCAGCGATATCGGCAATGACCATGCTTGTAGTTAATTCCATTGAGGTTTCTTTTGCATCGAATGTTGATTATAAGATCGACGGAGATGAAAACAGAATATCTGTAACTGCAATGGATGCACTCAGTGAATTTTGTACTGAGGAAAAGCGTCAGTATGCAGTAGCGGGAATAATACAAGCCTACTATCTCGAACTCATGAGCATGCTCGATGACTACTATGACTATATAGATGTCAACGAGATCGAAGAGGAATAATTCCTCAAACATTCTAAACGGAGGTATTTGATAATGTTAAGAATCGGTTTACAATTTTTCGCACATAAAAAAGGTGTTGGTTCTACAAAGAACGGCCGTGACAGCGAAAGCAAACGACTTGGCGTAAAGAGAGCAGACGGACAGGCAGTTACAGCAGGTAACATTCTTGTGCGTCAGCGCGGTACTCACATCCATCCCGGCGTTAATGTTGGTCGTGGATCCGACGATACCCTCTTCGCTCTTTGCGATGGAACAGTTAAGTTCGAAAAGATCGCAAACGGCAGAAAGTGCGTAAGCGTTTACACAGCGTAATCACTTGTATTAAATAAAAAAGAACCGTTAATTCGGTTCTTTTTTATTGTATAGAAAATTTCTCTGACTTGTGCGATCAAAAACCACTTAAGCACAAAAGGTCAAGGCAGAAGCAAATGCGGCAGCTTGCCGCTTTTTTCTTTGGTTATCATTTTATATTATCATAGCTCATAAAGATCTTTGCAGCCTGGGCTCTTGTTACCGTCATTTGAGGAGAAAGAACTTTTTTAGATGAATCTGTTGATCCTAAAAGTCCTGCACCTATTGCCCATGCGCAGGCATCAGTTGCCCAGCTGCCTACAGATGATGCATCGATAAACTCTGTAAGGTTTGCTTTAGCGTCTACATTGACAGAGTTCTTTTCGGCATATCTGTAGAACATTGTTGCAAGCTGTTCACGAGTCATTTCCTGACTAA
>JAFYPJ010000100.1 GCA_017547545.1 Clostridia bacterium
AACGGAAGATATCTTGAGGAGGTCAATAACGGTTTGCCCGGAATTTATACTAATATACTTTACTGTGGCGATAATCCAACTCTTGCCGTTTTTGACGGAATGGGCGGGGAACAAAAGGGTGAAGTTGCATCGTATATTGCATCATCGGTGTATAACGGTATTTGCAAAGACAATAAAGAATTAAAAAATACTGTATTTCTTGTAAACACAGCAAGAAAAATAAATAATGAGATATGCCGTTACGGTTCAGAAAACGGTATTCCGAATGTTGGGTGTACCGGTGCTTTTATAGCTTTTTCAAAAAAGAAAATATACATTGCCAATATCGGAGACAGTCCTATTCTCAGACTCAGTAGCGGTGAATTGAAGAAGATATCGGTAGATCATGTTTTAATGCCTCAAAAGAAAAAATCTCCGTTAACTCAATATCTTGGTGTTCCGCCAAAAGAATTCATTATTGAACCTCACAGAGCAGAATATTTGCCATTGTCAGGTGACAGATACCTTCTTTGCTCTGACGGTGTTACGGATATGATTGAAAAATCTGAAATAAAGCGGATGATGAGTGAAACAGAGGATATAGGTGAAGCTGCAAAGGTACTTTTGGAAACAGCATTAAAAAACGGCGGTAAAGACAATACAACTTTGATTTTATGTGAAATTAAAAAAGTTAAGATTTTCGGGAAAATAGATTTATAAAGGATATAACATTATGAATAATAACTTCAATCAAACAAATTTATACAATCCTTCTGCCCAAAACGCTCTTTACAATGCAAGGATCACCTTATTTGATTCAAATAGTGCAACAAGATATTATGAGCTTTCTTCCTTTGGAAAAAATATAGTAACCTTCGGACGCGATCCCATGAACGATATTTGTCTTACTTCGCGTTTTGTTTCTCATTTTCACGGAAGATTTAGATTTGACGGAAAAAACTGGATAATTGAAGACCTCGGCAGTAAAAACGGCCTATTGTATATGGGCTCCCTCATTTCCGCCAAGATACTTAAAGAAAACGATAATATACGAATAGACGATGCAGATGAAACCAAGGCTATCGGTGTACTTTTCATTTTCAACACCTCCAACGAAGAAGTTATGTGGAGAAACTATGAAATCGGCGATAATGATGAGATCACCGTTGGTAGAGGTTCAAATAATCAAATTATTCTCAACCATGTTGGTGTTTCGCGCCACCATGCCGTTATAGTACGGGAAAAGGGGAAGTATTATATACATGATAACAACAGTACCAACGGTATATTTATTAACGGTATCAGAGTATCCGGGAAAGCTCTGTTGCATGAAAAAGATGTAATAACCATTACCAATTCCAAGCTGATATTTACCTCGGCGAATATTTCATACTGTACATTTAATAAGGGTATTAAGGTTGAAGCATCCAATATTGTAAAAAAGGTTGACCGCGGAAGGAAAATTATTTCCAATAATGTAAGCCTGAAGATCAATCCCTGTGAGCTTGTTGCTATAATAGGCGGTTCAGGTGCAGGTAAATCAACAATTATGAACTGTATCTCAGGTTATAATAAGCCAACATCGGGTACAGTTGCCGTTAACGGTGTTGAATTATATTCAAACTTTGAGTCTATGAAGGATATTATCGGATATGTACCTCAAAGGGACATTGTATTTGATAATCTTACCGTATACTCAATGCTTAAATATACCGCAAAGCTCAGATTGCCCAAGGATACAAGCAACGAAGAGCTTGATGCCATTATCAACAAGGTAATTGATACCGTTGAGCTTACTCCGCGTAAGGATACTATGATAAAGCGTTTAAGCGGCGGACAGAGAAAGCGTGCAAGCATTGCGGTTGAGCTTATTTCAGACCCCTCGCTCTTTTTCCTTGATGAACCTGCCTCAGGTCTTGATCCGGGAACCGAGCGTCATCTTATGCAAACCTTAAAAGAGATGAGTTCTTCGGGTAAAACCGTAATTTTTGTTACTCACAGTACCCTCAATCTTCATGTGTGCGATAAGATAGTATTTATGGGTGAAGGCGGACGCCTTTGCTTTATGGGTAATTATACCGAAGCTATGGAGTTTTTCGGAGTTGATGATCTTGTAGATGTTTATAACATGATTACCGAAAACTCTGAATATTGGGAAAGAAAATACAATTCCGTAAGACGGGATATGCCCAATATAAAATTAACACCGCACAAGATACAGAAAAAGAAATCCAAGCATGGTTGGTTCAGCCAGATAAAGGTGCTTACCACCCGTCATCTTCATATTCTTGTTAATGACAGGGCAAGGTTGCTGCTACTGCTGTTCCAGGCACCGCTTCTTGCGATTTTGATTGCAATAGTTGCAGACGGTGAACAGTATTCACAGCAGGAAATGACGCAAAGCTTGCTGTTTGCTCTTTCGTGTTCTGCCTTATGGGTTGGTATTCTTAATGCGATTCAGGAAATATGTAAGGAAAGAGTAATTCTTCGTCGTGAATACATGACAGGTTTGCATCTCGGTGCTTATATCGTTTCTAAAATGAGTGTAATGGGCCTTATATGTATAATACAGGCATTCCTTCTTACCTCAATGTTTGCAATTTGTGTAGATCTGCCTGAAACAGGTATAATTTTCCCTGCGTTTTTTGAATTTTATCTTACTACCTTCCTTACCTCCTTCTCGGCATCAGCTATGGGTATATTTGTTTCCGCCCTTTTCAAGGATTCGGATAAAGCAATGACAGTAGCTCCCCTTCTTCTTATGCCGCAGCTCCTTTATTCGGGAATAATTTTCAAATTGGAAGGTATAGTTAAAACGGTATCATACCTGGTAATATGCCGTTTTTCCATGGAAGCTTACGGCACAACCGCCGACCTGAATATACTTACACTTAAAATAATTCAGGAAAACCCTGATTTTCAGGAGCTTCTTGAAATTGAAACCATATCATTCTATGAATATACAGTTTCACATTTCCTTCAGTCTTTAGGTGTATTGGCAGCCTATGCAGTTATATTTACCATACTTGCCGGAATTGCGGTAAGAGGTGTAAAAAAAGATTATTAAAAAGGAAGTAATATATGAGTATTGAAAAGCTTAATACGATATGGCCTGATTGGAAGATTGTTGAAAAAACGGGAGAATCAAAGGATGGCGGTAAAATCTACCGTGCCGTTAAAACAAACTCCTCCTTTCCTCTTTATTCTTCAATAAAGGTTATCAGTATTCCGCAAAATGATTCAGAGATACTCTCTCTGCGAAAAGAGGGTATGGAAGCTTCACAGATTGCGCAGTATTACAATACAAAGGTTAATGAAATAGTAGATAAAGCAAAATACAATATATCCCTGTCATCTGCTCCGAACACAGTTATCTGCGAGGATTGCAAGGTGATACGCAAGGAAGAGGGTATTGGTTGGGACATATTTATCAGAAGTGAGCTTCTTGTTCCTTTTAATGCTTTTCTCAATTGCAGCACGATGAGCGAATCTGATGTGATCAAGCTTGGTGTTGACATTGCAACATCTCTTGAATATTGCTCAAGGTCGGGTGTTTTACATAAAAATATCAAACCTGATTCTATATTTCTTACTGCTAACGGTGACTTTAAATTGGGAGACTATTCTCCTGAAGTTGTTAATGAAATCGGAAACTACACAAGCCCTGAAGCTGCAAAAAATCTGAACTATACCTCCGGCTCTGACATTTATTCTCTTGGTATAATATTATATACTCTTTTAAATAATAACCGTTTACCCTTAACCGATCCTTACGCATCCGAAATAAGCTTTTCTCAAAGGAGTGATGCTGTTAAGCGCCGTTTTGCAGGAGAAGCTTTACCCACACCCTGTAATGCAAGCGAACAGCTTTCCAATGTGATCATGCTTGCGGTATCAGCGGATCCGGAAAAACGCTTTAAAAATGCCGCAGCTTTCAAATCGGCACTTTTGAGTGTAGCTCCTTTGGCGGGGGTATCCTCTGTAAGAGTTGATTATGATAAGATGGTAGGTGTAAACGCAATTCCTGTTAATGTTGAAGCCGTGCCGCCTAAGCCAATAATCAATTCGGTTGAACAGGAATTTAAAGTTGTTGATGACCGTGAAATAGTTAAACCTGTTATAAAAAAGAATAAGAAAAAGAACATAGTTCTTCCCATAGTGCTTATATCTGTTGGTGCTGTACTTCTTATTACCGCTATAGTTACTCTTTGTATTCTTTTTGGCGGTAACTCCAAAAAGGAGACAGAAAGCAGAAGTGACGAAATAATAAATGCACTTGAAAACGGGAATTTTGATGATGCTCTTGATCTATTTCTTGAATTCGGTTCAGATAAAAAATTAGTAAAGAGCTTATCCGATCGTCTTGATCAGGTATATGACGATTTTTATAACGGAAAGATAACTTACGAAAGAGCAAAGGAAGAGCTTGAAACAATTGAAAAAATGAATATCAAGGAGCTTTCCGAAAAATTCATTTCAACAAGAGATAAGATATTCCAGCTCAATGATTCAAAAATAGCCTTTGAAAAGGCAGAAGAATACTACGAAAACGGTGATTACATAAAAGCAATAGAACAGTATATGCTTGTAATTATAACCGATCCCAATTATTCTGCAGCCCAGACTAAGATAAATTCTTCTAAAGGAAAGTATAAGGATTCGGTAATTGACGAATGTGAAAGCCTGGTATCAGAGAACAAGTATACCGAGGCAATGGATATTCTTGAAAACGCGCTGACGGTATTTGAAAACGATACCGAACTTGAGGGAAAGCTATCTTCGGTTAAAACAAGTTATGTGAAATATGCCGTTTCGCAAGCGGATACATTGCTTGAAGAAAAGAAATATGACGATGCACAAGCTCTGTTAGAGGATGTTTTGTCCGAAATTCCCGATAATGAAGAAATTCAGGAAAAAATTGATGAAATACCTTCAATAATCGAACAGGATTATATTGAGGAAGCGCAGGCACTTGCCGATAAAGGTGCTTACGAAAGTGCTATCAAGATTTTGGATGATGCATTGGAGCTTCTTCCCGATAATGAAAACATAATTGCAAAAAAGAAAGAGATACTTGAATCTCAGCCTGTTGATATTAACAATCTTACCATTGTTGATTCTTCATCGGGAAACATATCTGCGTTAAGCTCTGCCGGTACCGATGCTTTCGGAGACAGCTATAATACAGGTATAAAGTTTACTCCAACAGAAGATGAAGCTTCATATATTGTGTATAAGCTTGACGGCAATTTTGAAAATTTTGAAGCAACACTTACCTTACCTTCAAGTGCTGACAGCGAAAGCAAATTTACCGTTGAGATATTTACAGACGGCAAACGGGCAAAGCGTATCAAAGGTTATCAGATGTCAGACGGTAACATGAATCTTAATATTGATGTTTCCGGAAAGGATGAGCTTGAGATAAAAATTTCTCTTACAAAAGGAGAGAGTGATACACTTTACTTTGTAAACGGTGTACTTTCAAAAGGTTAATCGCCATAAATTACTTGACAATTTGATTTTATTATGCTATACTGTTTGGGTGTTTTAAAGAACTCAAACAGTACATTTGCGGATGTGGCGGAATCGGCAGACGCGCCAGATTCAGGTTCTGGTGGTAGTAATACCGTGTGGGTTCAAGTCCCTTCATCCGCACCAAAAACGAACCCACATTTGTCTTTGGCAAATGTGGGCTTTTTATTATCGTACATATAATTTTGAAAGGCAATAATATAATGAAAAAAAGACTTATTTCTGTTTTGCTTACACTTTCTTTTCTGTTATATCTTGAGGTAATTACAAAAATCTTTACAACAGGTGGATTTACTTTAAAATTCATTTATACTGTTTTATTTATGATACCTTTGGCTTTTATCCTTACCTTGCCAACCTTGTTTTCCGAAAAGGCAGCACTAAAGGTACTCTATAATTGTATAATTTCGGTTATAGCTGTTTATTTTTGTGTTCAGATAGTATATTTTAATATTTTCCAAGGCTTTCTGTCTCTTTCCATGATGGGTGTAGGGGGAGATGCTGTAACCCAATTTTCCTCCCAGATGTTTAATTCTATAAAGGAATCCGCTTTAGCGCTGATCCTGATTCTTGCGGTAATACCTGCATCTGTAGCATTAACTGTAAAAAAGGTAATATTTTTCAATAAGGTTTCTTATAAAAAGATACTGTTCTGTATTTTAGCCTGCGGTATTTCGTACATACTTTGTATAGGAAGTCTTTTTGTTGGAGGAACGGGCGTATTCAGTGCTTATGACACTTATTTTTCAAAATCAAGTGATACCGATATAGAGCGTTGCGTTCAAAATTTCGGTATACTTGTTACTGCCAGACTTGAATTGCAAAAGATGACAGTAACAAAATTAGGTATAGAGGATCTGTTGGGTGCTTCCAAACATAAAATTATGAGTTTAACTCATAGTTCACAAGAATATTCCTCTGATGAATACAATGTGCTTGATATTGATTTTGAAGAGATCAAAAAGCTTGCGGGAGATAATACCTCGGTAAAAGAAGTTCTTGATGTAATAGAGTGGCGCGGAGCAACAAAAAAGAATGAGTATACAGGTATGTTTGAAGGATATAATCTGATATCTATATGTGCCGAGTCATTTTCACCTGCCGTAATAGATAAAGAGCTTACACCTACCTTATACAAGCTTGCAAACGAAGGCTTTGTATTTAATAATTTTTATGCTTCATTTGAATCGGTAACAACGGACGGCGAATTCAGCTTTTGCCTTGGCATGTTTCCTAACCTTGCAATGGGTAAATATAATTCAAGCTTTAAAATTGTAAAAAACAATGCGTTACCCTATGCTTTAGGTAATATGTTTACCTCGGTAGGTGCAAATACCTATGCATATCATAATAACGAAGGCAGCTATTATGACAGAAACATTTCACATCCTCATATGGGGTACGAAGTGTTCAGAACTCCTGATACAGGGCTTGATGTTGAACCTCTCTGGCCCGCATCCGATCTTGAAATGATGCAGGCATCTGTAGATGATTATATATCATCCGGAGAACAGTTTCATGCTTATTATATGACTTTCTCAGGTCATTATCAGTACACATGGGATAATCATATGTGTAAGAAAAACAGGGCAGAGGTAGAGCATCTTGATTATTCTGATACGGTTAACTGTTATATTTCTTCAAATCTTGAATTGGAGCATGCTCTTGCATATCTCATGGAACGGCTTGAAGAAGAGGGAATTGCCGATAAAACCGTAATTGTACTTACAACAGACCATTATCCTTACGGATTGAGCGAAGAAGAATTCAATGAGCTTTCGGGTGAAAGCGTAGATCCCGATTTCGGAAAATATAAAAACAGCTTTATATGCTGGAATGGCGGCATGAAAGAGCCTGTACAGGTAGATAAGCTCTGTTCTACGGTTGATATTCTTCCTACTCTGCTTAATCTTTTCGGATTTGAATATGATTCGAGATTTGTTATCGGAAGAGATGTGCTTTCTGATTATGAAGGAATAGCAATGCTTTCCAATCAAAGCTTTATTACAGAGGATTACATGTTTAATGCTGTGGATAATGAAACAATTATGCTTACCGATAAAGAAATTTCAAAAAAAGAAATAGAGGATAAAAAGAGCCTTGTAGTTGGTACTATGGGGTTATCCAAATCTATGTTAAACATTGATATATATAAATATCTTGAAGAATATTTAAATAATAACAAATAAAGTGTTCCCGTAAGAATTACAAAATAACAGGATTTTTACGGGAAATTTATTTTCTTTGAGGATGAAATTTAATGTTTATTTTGAAAATATTGATTATATGAACCAAATATACGATATTGTTATTGATACCCTTGTTTTGGAAAAGCATATTCGTATTCTAATTAAATAATATTGAAAGGAAAAGAAACAATGAAAAATTTGCTGAGATTTATTTCTGTTTTGCTTTGTTTTACGCTTTTGATTCCGGTCAGTGTTTTTGGATATGCAACAGGTGTTGAACAAAATCCTGATGTTTGTATGCCGAGATCCACACCTATAATTGACGGTGAAATAGAGAGTAACGGTAATTGGTCTGACGCGGCATATTTTAATGATGCCACCACAGGACGCTTTTGGAGCTGGAATTCCCCAACCTCTACAGCAGAGCTCTATTTTGCATATAATACAAGCGGACTTTATTTTGCAGCTGATATTACGGATAACAATAATGCCAACGGTTTTGTTGTATCAACCGGGTATGATAATATCAATCCCAACGGAAGCAGCAAGCCCTACGGTTTTAACGGTGATGTTATGACACTGATGCTTGATGCATTGGGAGTATTTGAAAAGTCAACAACCCAGACCACGCCATGGTATAATATCGGTATTTATGCAGACAATTCGGTACATGTTTACCGTTCTCAGATAAATGAAGGTGATATAACCGCAAGCTGCACAGCCTCAGGTAAAATTACTGATACAGGCTGGAGCTTTGAGGTTATGATACCCTGGTCACAAATTTCCGCAGATGTAACCAAGGCAGGGAAGAGTGCTTCGGTTGCTAACCTTACCGCTATAGGTTCTGTTTCCCGTTGTGCGGTAATGTATATGGACAGATATAAAACAAGTACCGGAGCAACCGATACCTGGGGCAGATTTATTACGGTTTGTGAATCTACCTATGACGGTTCAAACGGTTGTTATACCAACGGTGTTGTTGCTAAGGCATACGGTATAGTATTAAATCATGGTAATGTTCCGCATAATTGGGGTGAATGGCAGGTTGCAGAAGACGCAAGCTGCATCGCAGAGGGTATGAGCATAAGATACTGTTCTCATTGCAGCCAAACTCAAACAAAATCACTTCCTGCTCTCGGCCATAATGCGGGTGAAGCTGTAAAGATCGATTCAACCTGTATTGCAAACGGCTCTTTGACCACCTACTGCACAAGATGTAATGCCATTCTTGCACAGGAAATATACCAAACCACAGGTCACACAATGGGCGAATGGTATACTGTAACAGAGGCTACAGATAGCAAAAACGGCCTTATGCGTAAAGACTGTGATATTTGCAATTATTATGAGGAAAAGGTTATCCCGGCACTTGCCGTTCCCTATGTATATTCTGAGGGCGGATATGAGGTATTTGTAACATTGGCTGATAATATTTCTGCAATTCGTTATGTTACGGGTATTTATACAACCGCATCCGAAATCAAGAATGCACAGGGTTGCATTAC
>JAFYPJ010000101.1 GCA_017547545.1 Clostridia bacterium
AGATATGTTATAATTATTAAAATAAACATGGAAAATTGTTTAATAAATTAACAATTTCGGAGGTATACTCATGGGAACTAAGCTTTTAGTTGTAGATGATGAGATGAATATATGCGAATTACTTAAAGCATATTTTGAGAATGAAGGTTATGAGGTTAAAACTGCAAATGACGGTGTTGAAGGTGTAACATATTTTAAAATGTATGAACCCGATCTCGTTCTCCTTGATCTTATGATGCCTAAAAAGGACGGTCTCCAGGTTTGCCGTGAGATTCGTGAGGTTTCATCCAAGCCTATTATTATGGTAACAGCAAAAGACGATGTTTTTGATAAGGTTCTTTGTCTTGAACTCGGTGCTGACGATTTTGTTGTTAAACCCTTTGATATGAAAGAACTTTCCGCCCGTGTTAAAGCGGTGCTTCGTCGCTATGCAAGTCATGACAATCAGAATGACGATGAAGTTATAAAGTTCGATAATATTGAAATCAGTTTGCAGAAATATGAACTTAAGCTTAACGGTAAGAGTGTTGATATTCCCCCGAAGGAACTTGAACTTCTCTATTTCCTTGCATCAAACTACAACCGTGTATTTACGCGTGATCAGCTTTTGGACAAGGTATGGGGCTTTGATTATCTTGGCGACTCCAGAACAGTTGACGTTCATGTTAAGAGGCTTCGTGAAAAATTGCAGGATGTCAGCGACAAATGGATTCTTAAAACCGTTTGGGGCGTTGGATATAAGTTTGAGATTCTCCAGTAACAGCTTGTACAAAGGGCGGCGGTTTTTACCCTCGCCCTTTTAATTATATCATTTCGGAATCAGGTGCTATATGTTTAAGAGTATTTTCACTAAATATCTTACGGTTTTTATGACCATTGTCTGTATAAGTTTTATTATTCTTACGGTAATTGTTTCATCAATGTTTGTTGATTATACCGTTGAAGAAAAAAGGGATATGATCGAAAGGTGTTCTACTGCAGTTGTAAATTATATGAGAAATGACTGTCAGATAGTTGATGAAGCAACTTTCATTCAGGCTCTTGATGTTAAATACAATTCAATAGAAAGCTTTATATCTTTAATTTCTCCTCTTGAAGATGAGCTTTTTATAATGCTTTGTGATAGTGAAGGGTTGATTTATAATATAGATTCCAGCCTTACACACGGGCATCTTCCGGATAATATTCCTGCAGATGTGGTAGCACTTCTCAAGGATTCATCAAGTACTACCGTGTTAGATCTTGACGAAATATTCCGGGAGAAGCATTATTGCTACGGAACTCCGTATTTCGGCGAAAATAATGAGTTTTTGGGAGCAGTAATCGTTTGCTCATCCTCCGAGGTGATGAGCGAAATGGTTCAAATGCTTATAAAAACTATTATAATGACCAGTTTATGGGTTCTTGTAATAGTTCTTGTTACCGTATATATTTTGAGTGAGCGTCAGGTAGCTCCTATTAAAAATATGAGCTATATTGCAAAAAAATTTGCGTCCGGCGATTTTGAATCAAGAGTTGAGGTGAAGGGCAGGGATGAGCTGGCCCAACTTGCGGTCTCATTCAATAATATGGCAGAGCAGTTAGCTGTACTTGAGGATACAAGAAGAACTTTTCTTGTAAATGTTGCCCATGACCTCAGAACTCCCATGACCACCATAGGCGGTTTTATTGACGGTATCCGTGACGGAGCTATTCCGGAAGAAAAGCAGGAATACTATTTAACTCTTATCAGTGATGAAGTTAAACGCCTTTCCAGACTTGTTGCATTATTGCTGGATGTTTCCAGAATAGAGGCAGGGGACAGAAAGTTTACTCCTGTTAACTTTGATATTTGTGAAATGGCAAGAATGATACTTATATCATTTGAAAGTAAGCTTGACGAAAAGAAGCTTGATGTTGAGTTTGACTGTGAAAATGATAATATGTTTGTTTTTGCGGATAAAGATGCAATTCATCAGGTACTGTATAATATTTGCCACAATGCAATCAAGTTTTCTTATGACGGTGGAAAGTATAGGATCAGAATTAACCGAATGGATAAAAGAATATATGTATCGGTGTTCAATGAAGGTGTGGGAATGCCTCCCGAAGACCTTGCTCATGTATTCGACAGATTCTATAAGAGTGATAAGAGCCGAGGACTTGATAAAACAGGCGTAGGCTTGGGTATGTATATTACAAAAACCATAATAAACGCTCATGAACAGGATATCTGGGTAAAGAGTGTGTATAACGAATACTGTGAATTTGTGTTCACCCTTAAAGAAGGGGACAAAAAGAATAAGCAAAGAAATAATTAAGAGGTTAAAGAAATAAATGAGAGGCTTTTCGGTCTCTCATTTTTAAATCACTTTATTTAATTGTGTCTTCAAATGCCTTTTTTACCGAGGATGCTTCGTTACATATAATCAAAACTGCATAATTCCCTGTAGTGAAAGCAGAAAATTTTTCTGTATTCTTGGCAGAATAATCGGAAAAAAGGGACATTTTTTGTTCAGCATGGTTTTCAAGTGATTCAAGAGCTGTTTGAACATCCTTTTTGTCTTTTACACATATTAAGGCGATTTCATCTGCAACGGTATCTTTTGAATAGCAAATAAAATAGCTTTGTACAGAATCATAATCCAGATCGGAAATGCTTGTAAATGTATCCTTGGCTTGTTCTGAATTGCTGTTTACACTTATATTATTTGAAAGGGAAGGGGCGGCCTTGAGCATTGTTTTTTGCAGTATTTCTATATCAATTATTTTAGGATCGGTATTTTTATTATCTTCTTTTGAGGAACAACTGCAGATACCAACACTAAACAGAAATGCGAAAAAGAAACAAAGTGTTTTTTTAAACATGAGAATACTCCTTAATCTTATAAATTTTATATCGAAATCATTATATAACATACAGTATAAAATTTCAACAGAAACTTTAAAAGATTATTTTAATGATTTAAATAAATTATGTGAAAAAACCTTTGGTAAAAATGTACAAAAATTACGAAAAAACTTGAACTTAACAGCAAAGTATGATACAATAATTACGATAATGTAAACAAAACTAAAATTTAAAAGGAGAAACAGTTATGAAAAGATGGTTAGCATTATTTTTATGTGTGCTTATGCTTGTTATGGCATTGCCTTTGAACAGCTTTGCGGCATATGAAAATACTCACACTAATACCGGAAATCAAATAGAAGACTTGATTTCGGTAGCTACCACGCAGATCGGTTATACCGAAGGTAACTCTACCTCAGGACACGGCGGTACTACAGGAGGTAGCGGAAACTATACCAAATACGGTGCATGGTACGGTATAAATCCGGGTGCATGGTGCGCTATGTTCGTATCCTGGTGTGCAAATCAGGCGGGCATTTCCTCCTCTATCATTCCCAAGCACGCAAGCTGTGACATTGGTATGCAGTGGTTCCAGAATAAAGGTGTTTGGAAGTGGTCTCCTGCTTGCGGCGGTAGTTATACCCCTAAGCGCGGTGATATTATCTATTTCCGTACAAAGACCAATCAGGTAGTAGACTCTACTCATGTAGGTATCGTTTATGCAGCAGATGCTTCTACCGTATACACTATTGAAGGTAATACCTCCAATAAGTGTGCGAGAAAATCCTATTCTACCTCCAGCGCATACATACTTGGTTACGGTACACCTAAGTATACAGGAGGTTCTTCCTCCGGCGGCGGTACTTCTACAGGTTCTTACACCATAACTATGGATCCCAACGGCGGTACTATGGTAGGCGCATCCTCCTATAAGGCTGCTTACGGTGAAACCTATACCAAAATTTTCGGTTCCTTCCCCATGGCTACCAAGAGCGGATATATTCTTACAGGTTGGCTTTGCGAAAAGTACAGCTTTACCTTGAATGACGGTAATATGGGTAACTATTATGCAGTTAACGAAAATACCACATTTAAGGCAGTATGGGCGGTAGGTTCTGTAGATTCAACTCCTGATTCTGAAGGCTTTACTATTACCTTTGACCCCAATGGCGGTACTTTGACATCGGGTAAATCCACCTATTCGATCAATACAGGTGACTATTATAAGGATGTTATCGGCACTTTGCCTACAGCTACAAGAAGCGGTTATACCTTTAACGGCTGGTACTGTGAAAAGTATAATTACACCTTGAGTCTTGCGGCATCCGAATATTACGGAGTATCTGAGGATACTACATTTAAGGCTCAGTGGACACAGAATACGGCGGCAATCACCATTCATCTTAAATACGGTCCCTGCGGCTACGGTGCCGAAAATGTAACTGTAAATACACGTTCTCTTTATCACGATAAGGCATCGATCCTTTCAAACTATGCATTTGCTCCTCAGAATAATGACCAGCGAGTATTTATTGGTTGGGCAGAAGGATACGATTCAAAAACCGGACGCGGTACAGGTACAATGTACTGGGACAGCTACACCGGTTCAAAAACAGAGGTTACCCTTTATGCTATCTGGGGTTATCCTATAGTATTTAATGCAGACGGCGGTACTTTTAATGACGGTAGTAACAAGTATGTAACTTATGTTGCAAATTATGGACCTTGGAACGGTGCTTCTGATGCAACCGATCCTATGTCCCGTTATATCTACTGTTTGCCTGATAATTTCGGTAATGCTCCCACAAAGGGAAATCTCGAAAGAGACTGTGCACCTTCTTACGGATTATTGACAGCGGCAAATAAGTACTTTACCCTTGAGGGTAACGATCAGAACCTTACAATTCCTCCTGTAGGCGGTGCAATGCCCTGGAGTTCCTTCCGTTGTACCTCTACAAAGTACGGAACAGCGGTTGAGTTTATGGCAATCTGGAAACCTACCGTTACATATAATGCAAACGGCGGTTCCGGTTCAATGTCCACCGACACCCTCGATCCTAACCTCGAAGGATATCTCTATGAGTACAATAGCTACTCTGTAAGGTCAAACGGCTTTACAAAGTCTAATGCAACCTTTACAGGTTGGAACACAAAGGCTGACGGCAGCGGTACAACCTATGTTCCCGGTCAGACTATAACTCAGCTTTCAAATTCCAACGCAATTACCCTTTATGCTCAGTGGTCAGACGGTTCCAGCGGTGGCGGAAATGACGGCGGAGATGACAGCGGTTCAACAGGAACAGGTGATTATACAATCACTCTTAATGCTAACGGCGGTTCCGGAACAAAGACCTTTAAGATTAGCGACGGTCAGAAATACACCGCGGCTTACGGTTCTTCCACATTCCCCACTCCTACCAAGTCTAACGCAGTGTTTAACGGTTGGTATAATGAAGAGTATGATTTCTGGCTTCTTAACGGAAGCTCTGCAACCTTCAAGGTATGCAAGGACATGACCTTCTATGCACAGTGGGAATCAATTCCTACCTGTACCGGCGGCAGCGGCTCCGGAAGCTACACTCTTACCTTTAATCCCAACGGCGGTACCATGCAGACACCGAGCTCATTTAAAATCAGTCTTAACCAGACATATTGGGATGCCTGCGGCGGTATGCCCTTTGCTACCAAATTTGGTTATAAGCTCGATAAGTGGGATCTCGGTCAGTACGGTTTCACATTGAGTTCGGAAAGCAGCTTTAAAGGTAACTATCTTGCAGTCGAAGGCAACTTTACCTTAACTGCAGTATGGACATATATACATGATCATAGCTGTTCTTACAAGGATGTAAGAGTTACCGCACAGCCTACATGTTCTTCAACAGGAACAAAGCTTCAGGCTTGTCTTTGCGGAAACACCAAAAATGTAAGCATTGCATCCACATCTCACAACTATACATCCTATATTTCCAAGAATCCCGGATGTACAACTACCGGTACAAGAACATATATCTGTTCTGTATGTTCTTCAAGTTATAATGAAAATATTGCGGCTACCGGACATAGCTATGTAAACCATTCGGCAAAGGCGCCTACCTGTACATCCTACGGTTGGAATGCATATCAGACTTGCTCCAATTGTGATTACACTACATACACCCTTCTCAATATGCTCGATCATACCGTGGCTACAAAACGCGAAAACGAAATTTCGGCAGGCTGTATTTCTAACGGTTCTTATGATGAGGTTACATATTGTACTTCCTGTAACGGTGTGTTGAACAGAAATACAGTTACTGTTCCTGCGCTCGATCATAATTACAGTGCTGTGGTTGTAGCTCCTACATGTACCGATTCAGGTTATACTAAATATACATGTAGCAATTGCGGAAATTCCTATAATGATATGATATCGGCAAAGGGACATACCACGGCAACCAGAGAAGAAAACAGAATAGAAGCTACTTGTTCAACCAAAGGTTCTTATGTTACAGTTACATATTGTACGGTTTGTCAGTTGGTTACCGGTAGTGTAACAACCTATATAAGTGCTACAGGACACAGTTATGTATATCATGAGGGTAAGGCAGCAAGCTGTACCGAAAGCGGTTGGAATGCATATCAAACATGTAAAAACTGTGATTATACAACCTATACTCCTATTTCAGCTACAGGACACAGTTATGTAAACTATGAAGGTAAAGCGGCTACATGTACCGAAGACGGTTGGGCTGCATACAAGACTTGTAAGAACTGTGATTATTCTAACTATACAGCAATTGCGGCTACCGGTCATACCTATGTAGAGCATGAAGGTAAAGCGGCAAGCTGTACAGAAAACGGTTGGGCTGCATATCAGACTTGCAGATATTGTGATTACACATCCTATGCTGTAATTACAGCTGCCGGACACAGTTATGTTGATCATGATGCAAAAGCTCCTGACTGTTTGAATAACGGTTGGAATGCATATCAGACATGTGAAAACTGTGATTATACCACTTATGAAGAAATTCCTTCCTTTGGTCATAACTATGTGGCACAGGTAACTGAACCCACATGTACCGAAGACGGATATACCACATACACATGTCCCGGTTGTAATGACAGTTATACAGCAAATCCAACATCGGCTAAAGGACATAACGAAGGTGAAGCGGTAAAAGAAAATGTTTCTGCGGCAAGTTGTGGAGTAAAAGGAAGTTACGATCTTGTAACTTACTGTACAGAATGTTCAACCGAGCTCTCAAGAGTTAAGGTGGACGAAGAAGCCCTTGAACATAACTATACCGTAAACGGCACAGAGCTTAAATGTGTACATTGTTCGGACGCTTATAACGGATATTTCTTCGATGAAGAAGATAATAAGTATTATAGTGTTGACGGTATTATTACAGTAGGTCTTTTTGAAATAGACGGTAATTACTATTTTGCTAATGAAGACGGCATAATGCACCGCAACGGCAGACATTGGGTAAGCGGATGCGAATTTGAAGAAGGATATTATTATTTCGATGCAGAAGGTATCATGCAGTTTACCACAGGTTACACAATAGTAGCAAGTGAAGGCAAGAACTATTTAAG
>JAFYPJ010000102.1 GCA_017547545.1 Clostridia bacterium
ATTTTTCTTCAAGTACCGATTGTAAAACCTTATTCTTTCTTACACCGTTACCCGATGCAACAAGAATATTTCTGTCCGATATCCCGGAAATTCGGTACATATCGTACAATTCACTTGCCATTCCCTCTATTGTTGCTAAAATCAAATTACCTGCATTAAAATTATCATGGGACAAACCGTTAACACTTCCCCTTATTTTAGGGTTTTCACGGGTACCCTTAAACAAAGGCGCAACCTTTAACTGCTCTTTATTTTTGTTATGATAGGCCGCTTTGGCAAGTTCATCCATTACCGGATATTGAGTACCGTTATTTCCTAAGGCTCTTGCATAGCTTGAAAAAAAGCCTTCAAGCACCTGATAAGCATATCCGCCGCAAAGAGCACATCCGCAAACAAGCTTTTTTCCTGCGATATATGGTCTGAGCTCAAGAGGCGAGGTTACACTTATATTATCAGTAATAACAGAAACCTGACTGCCCGTTCCGTAATTTACAAGCGCACTGCATTCTTCATCCTTTACAGAGCCAAACACACTTGCCTGATTGTCACCTATTGCAGAGGTAAGCTTTGCTTTGTTATATTCACCGATAAAGGATTCCTCTGAAATTATTTCGGGCAGAAACTCGCTTTTGATACCAAGCTTCAAAAGAGCTTCAAAATCAAATCCACCCTTTTCTATATCATAAATACCGAAGCTTGCCGCCACCGAAGGATGGCATAACGGCTTTGTTCTGCCTGAGAACTGCATTGCAACATAATCCATTATACTGCAAAATGTAACAGCATTTTGAGGTACAAGATTATTTTTAAGATTATAATAATGGGTTGCAACACCGTAACCGCTTGAAATATTATAACCCGTTATCCCACCTATCTCATCACATACATATTCGCCTCTTGTATCCTGCCATGTGTATAACGGGGAGCATGCTCTTCCCTTTTCATCAATATAAACTATACCGTGCATCTGCCCCGTAAAGCCTATTGAATCTATATCAGGATAATTTTCAAAAATATCCTTTACAAGCTCTTTTACAAGAGAGAGAATTTTATCGGCATCCTGAATTTTTTCAAAGGTAAGTTCACTTTCAAGTGCAGATTTGTGTTCAAGGGTGAACGCTTTAAGCTGTTCACCCTTTGATATATTCAATACTACTGCGCTAAGCGTTGTTGTTCCGATATCAATTCCGCAACTTATCGTATTTTTCATTTATTTCTCCGTTTATTTCTTATTACGGCGTTTAATAAATATAAATGCCAAAAGTGCTGCAAGGTATACCAATACAATACCTATAGATATTATGGCATTGTACGCACCGTTAGCCGCAAAGCTTACAACCAGAAGTACGGGAGCTCCGAAAATAATGGCAAAGGAGCTGCCGTAAACCAGATTATCGGAAGCAGGTGTTCTAAATTCGGGATCAATTTCACGAAGCAAAAGAACACCGGAGCTTATTGTACCGGTAAGCATACCGTACATCGAGAAAAGACCTTCATTTTCATAACCGGGATAAAGCTTTTTGCACATATATTTGAGATAAATATATGTTATAACACCGCCGGCAATCGCCATAAGGAAGAAGGGTAACCAGTAACCGGAAAGATCTTCAAAGACAATTCCCGCAATACCCGCAACTATCATAAGGTCAAAGGCAAGACCGGAAACACGGCTTAATAGATAATTGTTCTGATACTGCTTTTTCATAACCTTGAACTTACGCAAATGCTTCATAATACCTCTAACAAGCAGCGCAAGTGAAGAACCTATAATAAAGTTAAAGCCCCAAAGAAGTGTTGAAACTGTTGAAGCAACACCCTCTGAAATAAGACCAAGCAATGAACTCAAGCCCCAGGTTACAAGGTATGTGAACAAATAGATCATAGCAACAAGAGCTATCTGAACGCTGAATTTATCAACAGACTCGGAAATCGGTATCTCGTCTTCATCCTGGAAGGTATCAATAGTAACAGAACCGGAAAGATAATCCTTATCCTTGATCCTTTTAAGCTTACCATTACGGTTGAAGATATTAAGGAATACAACTCCTACGATACATGCGCAAAGGTAACCTGCCGCCGCAAGAGAAAGACCGAAGCTTCTGCCGCCTGCCATTCCGAGATTTTCATATGTAAGACCAACATTGTTTGCCTGGCCGGGGCCCTGCCCGTAAGCCATGGGTAAAAGAATACCGCTTGCCTTAAAAAGATCGGGCATAATAGTATATGCAAGAGCTATGGATATAACAAGACCAACTATAGCCTGCACAAGGTATGTACTCACTATAAGCGCGCCGCTTTTAGCCGCTATACCCGGAGCAGATTCCTTCTTTTCTTCGGGGATACGAAGACTAAGAGCTATAAAACCGAGCGCCAATGCATGATATGTAATTTTTTCAAGGAAAAAAGTATCTATGAATTCCGGCATCAAATATTTCAAACCCAAAAGCATAAAGCCTGCCAGAACTGCAGTGGGAATCAAACTGTTACGGACAAAACCTATCTTTCTTCTTAAAATGTTTGCTAAAAGAATCAAGCCTGCAATAATGCCCATCTGAATAATAGCATTCCAAAGACCTGTATTTAACTGTGAATAATCCATACTATCCCAATCTTTCCTTTTGTTTTATTGCTGTTTTATAATAAATCAAAAACTTAAATGTACTTACCCCTTCGGGGAAAATAAGTTCATAATACTTTTTTTCACACTCAAACACAAGAGCGTGTTTGCCGTGAATGGCAAGATCGGTAAATTTTTCAAAGAAAAGCTCTTCCCCGCCGATACATACCGATACGGGTGTAAAGGTAACCTTGCCCTCACAAATAAGCTCACTTGATTCCTTTGTTATGGTTTGAGCCTTCACACCGTCACATGACATGCTACGGTTCCCCTCAATAAAATCCGCAAGTACAGATCTCTGCCATTCTGAATATTCTGTAAGGGTTTTATATTTGCAATCATCAAGCATTGCATATCTGTTATAAGTAAACTCTTTATTACAATGGGTACAAATAACTCTGTTACCCTTTGTTATAAGCTTGTCTTCACTGTGACATTCGGGGCACAGCCATAATAGGTTCTCCAAACCCTCTGCTGTATTTTTTCCTTTGTATTTATTCATCTCTTTACTCTGACGCTCGTAAGCGTCTTCATAAAGATCCTCGGTTATAGCCTTCTCTATCTCGTCATAAGACATTTCGGCAAGCTGTTCCTTGGTGTAAATATTAACGGGAGCACCCTGCCATTTACCCTTTCTCAATCCCTTTCCCCAGGCAGGACTTACAAAATATCCACCTGTAAGCTTGAAAGTTACAAGAGCACAACCCGATTTTTTTATCATCTGAGCCGTTGCGGGAAACATGGCACAGGTTGTACCGTCCCAGCTTTTAACACCCTCGGCAAACATACAAACGCGTTCACCCTTGCGTACCTTGCGTAAAATATCAAGCACGGTTGAGGTAGCAACGGTAGCCTTATATCTGATAATAGGCTCAAAAGCAAATTTTAAAAGCTTATAGGGAAATCCCCAACGGGTAATATGCTCGCTTGCCACAAGATACATCTGCTTTTTAAATGCAAGACCTACAAGAACCGGGTCAAAATCTGTGGTGTGATTTGAAAGAACAATATAGTTTTCGGGGAGATTTTTCGCCAATTCATATCTGTAACCGTAAAACACTTTCATAAAAAGTCCAACGGGAGGGCGCAAAATACCCCAAATAAGTCTGTGCTTTTTACTCATAACCATACCTTCCAAGTTAAACTATCTTATTTTAGCACATTAAAGTGATAATGTCAAACATTAGTTTGTTTAATTAAATTTTTCAATATTCTGCGCTATTCTTATGTGGGAACAAATTACACGAAATAAAGGAAATTCCTCTATATAAAAAATAACTCCTGAAATTTTATCATTGGTATTATACCTTTAATGATACAAAATTTCAAGAGTTATTAAAATCATTCACCGTAAACCGATGTTATTACAGATCTGTCCGAAGGAATGTATATACTTTGATCACCGCCTGCCGTATCGCAAAGATTATAACAAATTCTCCAGATATCGGCATCCTTATCATAGGCAACGGTTACCTGATCGTATTTCACGGTTACATATTTATGGCTTTCTATAATTGCATCCCTTTCGTTTTTTATGGCTTCAACCTCAGCCGAATGGTATTGAGGATGGGAAACGGCAACCCCTTTCCCTTCTGTTTCATAAAGCATGTCAAGTTTATAACTGAATTCCTCTGCAGTATTACAGTAAAGATAACCTATATTTACACCGTTATCATATAAACAGGCATGACCGTTTTCCATAACGATATCCAAAATATATACTTCTCCTTCAAAGCTTTCTTCAACCTTCAGGCAAAGACCTCCCTTTTCGTTTTCTTCAAAGGACATTTCACCGTGATAATAGCTGTAAAGGTCTTTACAAAGGGTTTCGCCGTTTTTGGCAACTGTAAGATAGAAGGAGAAAATTCCGGATGTAGGACCGTAGGACAGGGATATTCTTTCCTTTTCGCCGTCATTATCAATATCATAATCGGTATAAAGAAAATCAAGAGGTGTTTCGTGTCTGTCAAATTCAAATTTTGCTTTATCCGGAACACAGGCCTTGGCCTCGGCATCTGATGAATACTTATATTCGGGTATAGGCGAAGAGTTTTTTTCATCAAATACATAACCGCCATCCTCGGCTATAAAAACATATTTCACATCCGAATCATCACATTTCAGAATCAACTCCGAGCCCTTTACTTCATATTCGCCTCTGGCAATAAAACTGCTGTATGCGCTGTAGGAAAAGCTGAATCTGTTATCCACATTAGATAACCTTATCGTAGGTTCCATGGGATCTGGGGAATTCTTGTATACATAAACATTTGAATTTTCAGGATAAATAGACAAAACCTCTTCATCAATATATGCAACAGACATAACACCTTTTACGGTTGTAGGATAGCTTTCCTGGATCTCTCCGTTATATCTGACAGCAACTCTTCTGTTTTCTTCAAAAATAGGATAGTCGATGTTAACGGTTGGAACAAAGGTTTTATCAGAAACAAGATGTGTGTATTCTTCATCAACCTTAACCAAAATACTGTCATTATATACGCTGATTATAGTACCCCTGAAAAATCTCTCCTTGCTTCCCTCTATATCCTTATCCAAGGGATCCGTAAGGAAAAATACCCCTGCCGCAATACACATAATAAGTGCAACAATAATTATCCAGAATGCAGGCTTTTTATAATTCAGAACCGACTTTATCCTGCCCTTAACACCTACCTCTCCGAAAGCAACGGGACAGGCACTAACAAGTCTTTGACGGCTGCTGCAATTTATAAGAGCATTGGAATATGCCTTTTTTTCTTCATCATTCATTCTTGCCACCACCTTTTCATCGCAGGCAAGCTCTATATCACGGCATAAAAATATATATGCCAGCCAAAGCACGGGGTTAAACCAATAAACACTTAACAAAAGAAAACCTAATGGCTTCCAGATATGGTCAAGCCTTTTTATATGTGAGATTTCGTGGGCGATCACATATTCCATATCCTCATCCTTCATAGATGACAAAATTATAATCTTCGGCTTTATTACACCGAAAATAAAGGGAGCAGAAACTCTGTCACATAAATATATTCCTTTTTTGATCTCAAGAGATTCTTTAATTTTTAAATAGATCCTGAGATAACTGAAAATTGCATATATAAGCATCAATATTATGCCAACGATCCAAACCTGTGAAGCTACTGCCATGAAAATCTGCATCGGATTGGCTGAGTATTCGGGAGTTGCCGCCATACTTTGCGAAAGAACCGGGTTTATTGTTGAATTAAGAGCAGAAACTCCTGTGTAGATATGCGGCTCTTTTGCATAAATAATGTCGCCGGGTATGGTTTGAGTGCTTGGAATCAAACTTAAAACACTCTTTATTGAAAAAGGTAAAACAAGCCTTATTCCAACCATTCCCCAAAGAATACAATTGATCCATTTCGGTGCTTTTTTAAAAAATAAGCGGAAGATCACTACCGCTAAGGTAAGCCATCCAGCGGTAATACTCATATTCACTAATTTAATAAAAAGATCAGTCATTTTATTTCACCTCATATTCTTCCACCATACGGCGTAGCTGCGCCACCTCATCCGCACTCAAAGCTTTTCTTTTTGTAAATGCCGCAAGAAAGGCGGGTAGTGAACCCTCAAAAGTCTCATCTACAAATCTTTCGCTTTGCATGGAATAGAATTCCTCACGGGATATAACAGAAGAAACACATCCCTTTTCATTTTTGAATATTCCTTTATCGCAAAGTCTTTTAAGTACGGTGTAAGAGGTTGTTTTTTTCCAATTCAAGCATTCCTCTGCCCTTTTTGAAAGCTCTGTTGAGCTTATGGGCTCATTTTCCCAGATAATATCTGCAAATTTAGATTCAACTACTCCCATTTGAATATCGCTCATACTCTTTTCCTCCATTCTACATTTTGTAGTACACTTTCATTCTACACCATGTAGAACAATTTGTCAAGAGAAAAAATAAAAATCGCGAAAAAATCGCGATTTTTGATTAACTGTTTTCCGCAATATAGCGTGCAACATGCACACCGCTGGCAGAAGCATGGGAAAGCGAGTGGGTAATACCGCTGCAATCACCGATAACAAAAAGGCCTTTATGAAGGGTTTCAAGATGACTGTCAAGAGAAACCTCCATATTGTAAAACTTAACCTCAACACCGTAAAGAAGCGTATCGTTATTTGCCGTACCCGGAGCAACCTTGTCAAGCATATATATCATTTCTATAATACCGTCAAGAATTCGCTTTGGTATAACAAGGCTTAGATCTCCTGGAGTTGCTGCAAGGGTTGGAGTGGTAAATGACTCCTGAATACGGCTGTGAGTGGATCTCTTGCCTGCCACAAGATCACCAAAACGCTGAACAATCACACCGCCGCCCAGCATATTTGAGAGCTTTGCTATACTTTCACCGTAACCGTTTGAATCCTCAAAGGGCTCTGAAAAATGCTTTGCCACAAGAAGGGCGAAATTTGTATTTTCTGTCTGAAGCGCAGGATCCTCATAGCTATGGCCGTTCACGGTTACAATACCGTTAGTATTTTCATTAACCACCGCACCTTTAGGGTTCATACAGAAGGTACGAACAAGGTCGTTATACTTTTCGGTTCGGTAAATTATCTTACTTTCATACAGTTCATCTGTAAGATGAGAAAATACCTCTGCGGGCAGTTCAACTCTTACACCTATATCAACGCGGTTGCTTTTTGTTGGGATTTCAAGATCGCGGCATACACTTTCCATCCATTTACTGCCGCTTCTACCGCCCGAAATAATACACTTGGACGCTTCGTAAACATCGCCCTTTTCGGTAGTTACACGATAAATACCCTCTGCTTTTTCAACTGTTTTTGCCGCAGAATTAAAAATAAAATCAACCCTGTCCTTTAAATGATTAAACAGATTTTCAAGAACTATATAATTTATATCCGTACCAAGATGACGAACCGAAGCATCAAGAAGGTGGAGGCGGTTCTGCAAACAAAGCTTTTTGATTTTGGAATTAGCGGTTGTATAAAGCTTAGTTCCCTCTCCGCCAAAATCAAGATTTATCTTATCCACATAATGCATAAGCTCCAGAGCTTCTTCCTTGCCTATATACTCATAAAGAGTGCCGCCAAACTGATTTGTTATATTATATTTACCGTCTGAAAAGGCACCCGCACCGCCAAAGCCGTTCATAATAGAACAGGGCTTGCAGCCGATACAGCTTTTTATATTTTTACCGTCTATCGGGCATTTACGCTTATGTAACGGATTACCCGCTTCAAGCATGGTGATTTTTAAATTGGGAGAAAGCTTTACTAATTCATAAGCAGAAAATATACCGCCGGGACCTGCACCAATAATTAAAACATCACTTTTCATTATTATATCCTTTCATTTTACAAATGTAATACCAATATATTATACCATACAGATTCGTTTTTGTAAAGTTAAA
>JAFYPJ010000103.1 GCA_017547545.1 Clostridia bacterium
CATCCTGAAGGTTTTGTGTTATATTGCGGAAACCTTCCTCATGCTGTATTTATAACAGATGTTGAAGGTGATACGATCTATTGTTGTGATCCTGACTATAACGAATATCAGAGGACATCTTTAGCTTCTTCATGGTTAGGGGTGAAATACGGAAGTCAATCAAGTGTGTTGAGTAATACTACTGCAACTTGGTATGTAAAATCTTATTCTATAAGTAATAACCACACTTGTAACCTTTCCGGTGATTTTAAATGGTTTTTACAATCCCACCCACATCATAATTGTTATGCATGTTCAATTTGCGGAAAAGTAAATGCCGATACATCTTCAAGTAACTATTATGATGCATGTGGCATTTGCACGGGCTATCCTGATAAACCTACCCTTACAGTATACAGCGGCAGCTCAACAGAAGATATAATGTTTCTTTCCTCTGTAGCAGAGAGGGCAACATCTTATGATTTCAAAGTTTATAATCCTACAACGGATGAAATGCTATACGGTTTTTATGGAGAGGCGAGACTTTCAGCTCAAAATTTACCTGCCGGAGATTATTATGCAAAAGTAGTCGGTGTCAATGATAATTTAGTTGATACCGATAGATGGTGGGGTACGTATAGTGATCCTGTATACTTTACGGTAACTGAAGGTAGTTTTGAGGTTGCAGATTCAGTTGAGTATAACGGTCACAGATATGAATTATATCTTAACCGTTTAAGCTGGCAGAATGCAAAGGCAAAATGTGAAGAATTAGGTGGACATCTTGCAACCATTACAAGCGCTGAAGAGCAAGAAATCGTTGCAACGATTATTCAAGGTAAGGGCTTGTTTATCGGTGCTACAAATTTAGACGGTAGTTGGAAATGGATTACCGGAGAAGAGTTCAGTTATAGTAATTGGGCTGACGGTGAACCCAACGACAACGGTAATTTATCTGAAAATTATCTGGGACTTAATACAAACAGTGAATGGAATGATTTTGATTTTATAAATCAAAATGTTGTTGGTTTTATATGTGAATATGATTCTTGCGACCATTCGGATTACACGGTGACAAATTCAATTGAAGTTACATGTACTGATAATGGATATGAGGAATGTGTATGTAACGAATGCGGTGAGAAATTTACTATAGAAACCCCTGCATTGGGTCATGATTATGATTCAACAATAGAGAGTGCTACCTGTACTTCTCCCTCTTTGAAGGTTTATATATGTTCGAACTGCGGTGACAGATATACCGAAGAATTATTGACGGATGACTTATATTCAGAATGGTCCGAAGTATACCCTGAGGGAATAGATCCATCTTTAATAGAGGAAAAAACACAATATAGATATTCAATTAAAGAAACATCATCATCAACAACTTCATCAAATCTCGAGGGCTGGATTCCCAATGGTTCAACTACTTCGTATGGAGATTGGAACAATGTAGGATGGACGGCAACCAAGCCAACAGAGACAAATACTTTACGTATTACAGATACAAAAACTGTAACCGATAAGGCCGCATATACATTATACAAGTATTATCGTTATGTAAACAGCGATGGTACCTTCGGTGCAACTACATATGGCTATAACGGTTGTTATACATACCAAAGTATAGAGTTAACATATCAATTGGATTGGAAAAGTAATGCCGGTGTAGATTTATATGGTTCGTATGTTTATAATGGAAATACTTATTTAAAAAATGTATGGATATATAACGGTTCATCAACTGTTGCGGCGGTTACTCATACTGAATGGTATTACCAGACCAGACCTGAAATTATAACATATAATTTTTACAGATGGTCAGATTATTCAAATTGGCAGGATGAAGTTATTTACGAAGATGACAATACGAAAGTAGAGACTCGAACAGTTTATAGATATCTTACAAATACACCCGAACCCCTCGGTCATTCATGGAGCGAATGGACAACAGTAGATGCAACTTGTACAGAAAACGGCGCAAATATTCGTAACTGTGTTCGTTGCGGTGAAACTGAAAGTGAAGTTATTTCCGCACTCGGTCATTCATGGAGCGAATGGACTAAAACCGATGCAACCTGTACTGAAAACGGTGCAAATATCCGTAGCTGTACCCGTTGCGGAGAAGCAGAAAGTGAAACCATTCTCGCAACCGGACATACTTGGTCAGAATGGATAGTAACCAAACAGCCTACAACCACAAGCGAAGGCGAGCAGTTGAGATATTGTACAGTTTGTAAGGTGACAGAAACAGAGAAGATTCCCATGATAGAGGAGGAAGCAAAGGATAAGCCTGTACTTACCGTTGACAACTATACCTTCATGCTCACAATGGCAGATTCAATCTCCCATATTCGTTATGCCAAGGGAATATATGAAACTGCAGGAGAGATCAAAAATGCGGTAGACTGTGTTGACCTCAGTTCTTCCGTAATTGCAAAGAATACCGCAGACGGAATATTCAACTATGAAATGGCAGACGGCGGTGTATATTCACTTTGGGTAAAGATGACCGACGGCACGACCTACATAATGACAGCAGACCTTACTGTGATGGAGCAGGAGGTTGATGCTTACGGTGTAACCGTAATGGTAAAGAATCTTTACGGTGTAAAGGACTACTTTATAGCAAAGGGAGAACATACCACCTATGCCGAAGTTAAGGCGAACAGCGTTGTTCAGATAACAAAGAATAAGATCGGTACAAAGCATGATTACACATACATCCTCTCCACACCCGGTACATATACCGTTTGCATTCGTTATGATGATACAACAAGAGCACACAAATTCATAACATTTGAAGTTGAGGTAAGTGAACCCGTATTCAGCGGCAACGGACTTCAATTGACAGTAGGAAATCTTGACGATATCAAGGTTATCCGTACCGCCTACGGTGAGTATAATACTCCCGGTGATGTTAAGAGAGCTGCAGGTACAAGAGCCTTTACAGGTAAAACCGTGCTTAAAGGTTTGGATGAATATACTATCCAATACCGTGAAAGCGGTACAGTTACCGTTGCTGTAGTTTATAACAACGGCTATGAGGTAATGTACACTTATGAGGTTGTAAAGAAGGTTCCTAACTTTATAAGCAGCGGCAAAACGGTTATAATCGGAGATCTTGACGGACTTAATCTTGTTAGATATGCAGAAGGCAAATATGCTTCATCAAATCAGATAAAGAATGCACCCGGATCCAAGGTTATAAAATCCGATTCTATAGTTGGCGGATATATTATTCTTGAACTTGAACCCGGAACTTACACATTCTGTGTTCAGTATGATGACGAAAGTTATAACTACTACACAGTTGTTGTTGAATAATTGTAAATAAGAAAAAACAATTATCATTTGAGCTTATTTAGAATAAAACAATTATCCCCCTGAAGATTGAATCTTCAGGGGGATATATTTTTAAAATATATAGAAATTTATTTTATGCAATCCGTTCAAAAGAAAAGTACGGCTGAGTTTTTACATGCCTATATTTTCTAAAAGTTTATTGTTGAATTCTCTTGCGGTATTATAACCCATACGCTTCTGGCGGTTATTGATAGCTGCAATTTCAATAATTACCGCAAGGTTTCTGCCGGGGTGAACGGGAATGGTATTGGAAATGATTTTAAGGCCCATAATATCGGTATATTCATCCTCCAGGCCCATGCGGTCATACATTTTTCCCTGAACCCAGTTTTCAAGATTGATTACCATATCAATCTTTTCAACATCCTTTACCGCACCAACACCGAAGATACGCTTAACATCTATTACACCAATGCCGCGCAGTTCAACATAATGTCTTATTATTTCGGGGGCGGTACCTGTAATGGTTCTGTCCGAAACACGGCGCAATTCAACCGCATCGTCGGCAATAAGACGGTGACCTCTTTTTACAAGCTCAATAGCTGTTTCGCTTTTACCTATGCCGCTGTCTCCAAGGATAAGCACACCTTCACCGTAAACCTCAACCAATACTCCGTGGCGGGTGATGCAGGGTGCAAGATATACGCTTAATTTTGAAATAAGACCTGCCATAAATTCGCTTGTGGCAACGGGGGTTATCAAAAGAGGAATATCATATTCCTTTGCAAGCTCGGCAACCTCGTTTTCGGGTGTAAGGTTTGTGGAATAGATTATTGCTATAGGCTCCTTTGCCATGAAATCACGCAAACGCTTGATGCGTACTTCTTCGGGAAGCTCTGCCAGATAGAAATATTCGGATTTACCGATTATCTGAATTCTTGAAGGCTCAAAATGCTCAAAAAATCCGGTTAAGGGAAGGCCGGGACGGTTAACATTGGCATTTGAAACCATAACATCTCTTTCGGGAAGATATACGCTTTCAAGCTTGAAATCGGAAATCAAGGTTTTTAGAGCTACTGTTTGCTTTGTCATCTTATTTTTCTCCTTTATTTAGGATATTAGTTCTTGCCTGTGAGGAAAAGTATTGCGCGTTCAACTGCATCCTTTGAATCCTTCCAGGGTTCGTTTTCGTATCTGTAATCAAATTTTTTGCAGAACCAGCTTACATCCTCGCACAGCTTGTCAAAATATTTCATCTCGGTGTCGCTGACTCTTTTGTAAAAATCCGCAAAGCGTTTTTTATTTATGTTTTTTTGACCTGCTTCAATAAAACGGCGGTAATGCTCAAGGCAAAAATAAGGCTGAGCCTCTATTTTTTTGTCAAATGCTCTGTCCTCTTCCCAAAGTCCTGCGGCATTTTCAAACATGCGCTGCATGTTATATTCAACTCTTTCGCAAATATAACAGCTATTCTCCAATTTTTCTATTCTTCCCACAGCCTTTGAGCCTTTGCCTGAAAAAATCTCGGAAAATCCGCCTCCGCCTATATCTTTTTTCAACTCGTCTAAATGACTTTCCAGCATAAGAGCCATACCAAGGCGGTTTTTCATATTAAACATTTTTTCGTAATGCTTATGGCAAAATCCCCGTTCATTTGTTTTTATGCGTATGTCCGGCTCCATCATGGAAGCACCTAAAATTATCTCAAGCTGATCATTTTCAAATTTTTCGTATAAGGCACAGAAGGGGCAACCCTTGGAATGATCCTCGGCTGATGCATCAAATGCCTCGTTTATGGGTATAGTATAAATTTTTTCAAGCATTGTTATACCTCTCATAATAGAACAAATATTGCTGGGCAAGTCCGCGGTATTCCCCTAAGGTGTTTATATCAATTCCGTTGGGGTAATATTTTGAAAGAACCCGTTTTATCCATACATCAACGGGAAAGGTGTCTGTTTTATCAAAGCCGAAAAGAAGAACGCAGGCCGCAACCTTAGGGCCAACACCTTTGATCTTTAAGAGCTCTGTTTCCGCTTCTTTTGTGGATAGTTTTGCTATTTCTGCAAGGTTTGTTTCACCGTTTGCAACGCGCAATGCTGCATCGTAAATATAGGGCGCGCGAAAGCCTACCTTTAATTCTCTTAAACCTTCCGTTCCTAAATCAACTATAGCCTTTGGCGTGGGGAAAGCGTATTTTTCCTCCCCTAAATTCTCTCCGCATTTTCTGCAAAGTGTTTTTATCAAGCCTTTTATCCTTGGTATGTTATTGTTTTGGGATATGATAAATGAAATAAGGGCTTCAAAGGGTTCCTGACGCAAGATCCTTATTCCTTTTCCCCGTTCAACCGCATTTTTAATTGTGTTATCAGAACCAAAACGGGCTATGATATCTTTATTTATCATTTCATAATCACGGTCAAGACAAAGGTAAGAAATCAGCCTTTGCTCAAAATCCGCTTTTGTGGTATTGTATATCTTTATACTATCTTCTTTTTCCTGAACAAAGCGATAATGCCTTCCCATGGCTATTCCCGAAATTCCGCCCAGAGGATCGGGATCAAAGCGAAAGCATTGACCACAGTCAAAAATCTTATCTATAGAAAAATGGGTAAGGTTACTAACTTCTATGTAATTATCAAATTCTTTTATTTTCATAACACTTTTTTGATATATAAGAAATTATTTTAGGCCGGCGCCCATTTTGCATATTTGGGCAAGGGGACAAATTTCGCATTTCGGTGAACGGGCAGTACAGTATTCTCTTCCAAAAAACACCATACGGTGGCAAAAATCCACCTGTTTTTCGGGTTCTATTACCTTTAAAAGAGCCTTTTCCACCTTATAAGGATTCTTTTCATTTTTTTCGCAAAGCCCCATTCTTGAAGCCAAACGGATACAGTGAGTATCAGTCACAACAGAGGGAATACCAAAAATATCTCCAAGCAGAAGATTGGCAATTTTTCTGCCAACTCCGGGAAATTCAAGAAGGGCATCCATATCATCGGGAAGCTGTGAGTTATATTTTTCAACTAATATCTTTGCGCAGCTTGAAATGTTTTTGGCCTTGGTTTTATAAAGACCGCAGGGCCTGACATACTTTTCTATCAGGCTGATATCTGCTTTTGCCATAGCTTCAAGGGTGTTTATTTCCCTAAACATTTCTTCGCATACTATATTCACTCTTTTATCGGTGCATTGTGCGGAAAGAATGCCCATTACAAGCAATTTCCACGGTTCTCCCTCATATTGGAGTGCACATTCTGCGTTGGGGTATATATTTTCCAATGCGGCAACTATTGCCGCAGCTCTTTGCTTTTCAGTCATTGGATAATTCTAAAATAAGGGGATGGAAAAGAGCCTTGTTTTCTATGATCATACCCAATCCCTTAACCGAGCATTCGATAGGATTTTCGGCAATTTTTATATCTATATCAAGCTTCTCTTCTAAAAATACACCTATTCCGCCGTCAAGAGCGCCTCCCCCTGTAAGAAGGATTCCTCTGTCTTTAATATCTTTAACAACCTGTTCGGGTAATTTCTCTATAACAGCTTTAATATTTGCCACAAGATAATCTGCAAATTTTACCATAACCTCCCTTGTGTCATCTGAAGTGATAACACTTTCACAGGGAAGACCTGTTACGGTATCTTTACCTATAAATGCATATTCTCCTGCATTGTAATCGGGGTGAACGCTGCCTACCGCTTCACGGATCTTGCGCGCTGTCCGTTCCGTTACCGAAATTCCGAATTCGCTCTTTATGTAGTTTTTAAGAGCCTCGTCTAAAAGATTACATCCGTAGGGGATGGTATGGGAAAGCTTTGTTGCGCAGCCCTTAACAATTCCTATTTCTGTGGTTGCAGCGCCAATGTCACACAAAAGCAGAGCCTTGTTGTTGTTTAACGGTAATCCTGCTCCCATAACCGCAACTCCGGGTAATTCCACAACCGAAATTCTTTTTGCTCCGGCATCCATCATCATGGTGCTTATTGCGCTGATATCACTTGAGCTGTGTCCTCCGTGTACGGTGAATATTACATCGGGACGCTTCACACTTATTTTTTCAAAGATTTTTTTCATTACCATTGCCATGCGTTCATAATCGCTGACATTTCCGTGATATATATGGCTAATAAGTTCAATGGCTCCGGGTGTTTTATTGAAAAGATTTATTGCATCCTGACCGCAGGCAACAACCTCTCTTGTATGGGCATCAACCGCTACGGCATTAGGCTCGCGCAAAACGATTCCCTGACCTTCGATATAAACAGTAATTATATGGCTTCCGAGATTTATTCCTATTGTTTTGCTCATTTTCTGCTCCTAAAATTTAATATTAAATTCTTCTGAAAGTATTTTTCTTACAAGTTCTGTGGGCAAACCGATAACATTGTTCAGGCTGCCTGAGATTTCTTTTACAAATTTCCCTGCTTCACCCTGAATTCCGTAAGCTCCCGCTTTATCCAAGGGATCTCCGGTTTCAACATAGTCCACTATTTCCTGTGTTGTCATTTTGCGAAAGCATACTGTAGTCATATCGTGGACGGTAACGGTTTTGTTCTTTGAAGAAAGGGTAATACCGGTACAAACTGTATGGTTGGTATCAGATAAGGATGAAAGCATATCTATTGCATCCTGTTTATCCTTAGGCTTGCCGAGTATCTTATTTCCAAGGGCAACAACCGTATCTGCAGTTATGAGGATTTCGTTATCCGAAAGAACTTTTTTGTATGCCTGTGCCTTTCTCATTGAAAGTAACTCCACAGTTTTCGCGGGTGAAAGAGGCTCCGTGATACTTTCATCTGCATCGGTTGGGCAAACAGACGGAATAATGCCGAGCTCACCCAAAAGCTCAAAACGGCGTGGGGAGGCAGAGGCTAAAATAAATTTTGTATTCTTCATTATTTCACTCTTCTTACACTATCCTTTACGGGTATGTGTTCATTGTAATATTTCAGTATTTTTTCAACCTCTTTTAAACTTTCTGTTGAAAATATAAAATGACGGTTGTTTATAAATGCATTTTTCAGTTCCTTTTCGCGGTCAAGCATATAGGTTTTCTGCGAATTGAAAAGTATATCTCTTTGCCCTTCGGTAAGGATGGGGAATTCTGCATTTTTTCGGTCACGCAAGGATCGTTGGTTAAGTCTTTTTTCTAAAAGCATAAGGGGCTGTGCACCGTAAATTATAACAGCCTTTTGAAGTATTATATCTCTTATCTGTGCCAAAGTCAACTCCGGAGAAAGAATAATATCCTTTACCCCTGACTGTAGAATTATATCTGCTGATAGGGAATTAAAAGCATTGAGGCGAAAATCTCCGTGAACTGTTTTGCCGCATTGCCATGCAATATCAAGCTGGCCGATATTTGTTACCAAAATATGCTCTGCCTTGCAGGTTTCAAGCTGTTTTTTTATTCTTTCAATGTCCTTGTCATATATAATGGGTGGAAGTATAATACCGTTTGCCTTTTTTTCATTATATTTTTCAAGGGGCAGATATACTATATCAAAGGGGTGTTTTTCAGGTATGGAATCTGCATTGTAAAAACGGGCAGACAGGCATTTTACTGCTTTTTCTTTAGAATATTCGCTTATTTCCAACTCGTTGTCAAAGCTTCTGTTATAAGGGGGAACTTCCTTTTTCTTTGATACCGGTGTAAAGCTCTGCTTTATTCTCAGGGTAGCTTTTTTATCTGCCTCGCTCCTGATACCGTTCATCTGCTTTGAGATCTTTTTTGTGAAATATCCGTCGGTAAATCCGCTTCTTGAAAAAAGATTGGTAAGCTCCTTTATTTCCCTTTCGGTTGCATTTCTGCCTTCGTCAAGCAATCGGCGGTAAATTTTAGTAACACCGTAAACATATTCGGGACTCTTCATTCGTCCCTCAATTTTAAGAGAGCATACACCCAGATCAAGTATTTCGGTTATATGGGATGCCAGGCACATATCCTTTATGCTCAAAGGATAATCACCGTTATACTGCATACGGCAGGGCTGCGCGCAAAGTCCGCGGTTTCCGCTTCTTCCGCCTATAAGGGATGACATAAGGCATTGTCCCGAATGGCAAACACATATAGCACCGTGGATGAACATTTCTATATCGATCGGAGAATTTTTGCATAATGCATGGATATCCTCGCGGCTCATTTCTCTTGCACAAACCATGCGGGAAAATCCCATTTTACAAAGCAGCTTTGCAGCATGGGAATTGTGTCCTGACATCTGAGTGCTGGCATGAAGCTCAAGATCGGGGAAATGACGGTGTATTTCACGGGCAAGCCCCAAATCTGCACAGATTATTGCATCAACTCCGCAAAGATAAAGATCCCGAACATACTCTAAGGCTCTTTTCATTTCACGGTCAAGTATCAGTATGTTTACGGCAACATGGAGACGTACACCGTTCCTGTGACAAAAAGTTGCCGCTTTTTTAATTTCATCTATAGTAAAATTTGCGGCATTTATTCTTGCATTGAATTCATTTCCGCCTATATATACTGCATCTGCACCGCCCATTACTGCGGCGCGGAGGGCTTCGGGTGTTCCTGCGGGGCTCAACAATTCGGGTTTCATTACGGTTTTGGCCTCCTTTCGTAAATTTTAGTATTATAACTATTGTAAAATATGAATAATCATGTTACAATAGATGTGTTTATTATATTATAATATATTTTACTTAATATTTAAAGGTATTTCAATAAAATTTATAAATATTTTTCAGGGTAATATCATGAAAACATGTAAAGAGTCAAAAAGAATAGTTTTTAAGGTGGGAACTTCAACCTTAACCCATGAGAACGGAAAGCTTAACCTCCGCCGTATAGAGCGTTTGGTTACAACCTTATCCGATCTTAAAAATATGGGAAGAGAAATAGTGTTGGTAAGCTCAGGCGCAATAAGTGCAGGTTGCGGAAGAATGGGTGTTGAAAAACGCCCCGATACTACTCCAGGCAAACAGGCAATGGCGGCTATAGGTCAAAGTGAGCTTATGAGGGTTTACGAGCATTTCTTTTCAATGTACGGTCATGCGGTAGGGCAGATTCTTTTAACTAAGGACGAAACAGATAATCCAAAGATATGGGATAATGCCAAAAATACATTTAATACTCTTTTGGGTATGGATTGCATTCCGATAGTAAATGAAAATGACTCTATGTCCTATGAAGAAATTGAATTCGGTGACAATGATACGCTTTCGGCGGTGGTAGCAAAGATTTGTGAGGCAGACTGTCTTGTTATATTAAGTGATATAGACGGTCTTTATAACAGCGATCCCCATTCCAATCCGAATGCAAAGCTTATAGAGCAGGTTGACGATATAACCGATGAGATAATGAGCTATGCAGGCGGTGCCGGCTCGGCAAGGGGCACAGGCGGACTTATCACAAAGCTTCACGCGGCGCAAATTGCCGTTAAAGCGGGGATATCCATGTATATTGTTAACGGAGATGATCCGCAGATACTTTACTCCCTTTGTGAAGGAGTAAGAGTTGGAACTTATTTTCCCGCAAAATAACAGACAGGAGATTTATTATGAGTATTCATGAATATATAGAAACTCTTTGTACAGATACAAAAAAAGCTTCTCCCTCTATGGCAAGAAAAAGTGAGATTCAAAAGAATGCTATACTTTGCGATATAGCAGATGCAATTGAAAAAAATGAAGCTGAAATAATTGAAGCAAATATTCTTGACCTTGAAGCGGCAGACAAAAACGGTGTTCCGAAAACAATGCTTGACCGCCTTAAGCTTACTCCCGAAAGAATAAAGGGTATTGCTGATGCGGTAAGGGAAATAGTAGCATTACCCGATCCAATAGGAAAGGGAGAGGTATACACCAACCGTGACGGTCTTGTTATTAAAAAGGTACGCGCACCCTTGGGTGTTGTTGCCATAATTTTTGAGGCAAGACCTAATGTTACATATGATGCCGCAGCTCTTTGTATAAAAAGCGGTAATGCGGTTATACTGCGCGGCGGTAAAGAGGCAATAAACTCCAACAGATGCGCTGTTGAAATAATGCAGAGTGTTCTTATAAAACACGGGGTTGACAAAAACGCGGTTTCCTTGGTGGATGACATAACCCGTGAGGGAACAACAGAGCTTATGCAGATGAGAGGCTATGTTGATGTAATAATTCCAAGAGGCGGAAAAGGTCTTATTCAGAGTGTTGTTCAAAATTCAAAGATCCCCTGCATTGAAACGGGTGCCGGCAACTGCCATCTTTATGTTGAAGCGGATGCCGATACCGAAATGGCGGTATCTGTTGCGCTTAACGCAAAATGCTCCCGTCCCTCTGTATGCAATGCAATTGAAACTCTTTTGGTACACCGTGATGTTGCAGAAAAATTCTTACCCATGCTTGAGTCTGCAATGAAGGAAAAGGGCGTTGAGCTTCGCGCTTGCCCTGATAGTGCAAAATATCTCAAGGAATTTACTCCTGCAACAAATGAGGATTTTGAAACAGAATACAATGATTTTATTCTTGCCGTAAAGACAGTTTCGGATATAGATGAGGCAATAGCTCATATAAACAGTTACGGTACCGGACACAGTGAGGCAATTATAACAAGCTCCCTTACCTTGTCACAGAAATTCCAGACCGAGGTTGATGCGGCAGCGGTATATGTTAACGCTTCCACAAGATTTACCGACGGCGGTGTGTTTGGTTTAGGTGCGGAAATAGGAATTTCCACACAGAAGCTCCATGCAAGAGGTCCTATGGGCCTTGTTGAAATGACAACAACAAAATATTTGATAAACGGAAACGGACAAATAAGATGAATGAAGTAATACTTTGTAAATACGGAGAAATAATTTTAAAAGGCCAGAACAAGGGCTGGTTTGAAAGTATACTTATCCGCGATATGCGCCAGAGAATGAAGCGTTTTGGCGAATTTGAGGTAAGGTACGCTCAGTCTATAGTGTATATTGAGCCCTTGAATGAGGATTGCGATATTGATGCCGCTTATGAAGAAGCAAAAAGAGCCTTTGGGTTTGCGGCAATAAGCCGTGCGGCAGTAGTGGCAAAGGATATCAATGCAATTTGTGATTGTGCAAAGGAATATCTTCCCCAATATCTTTTCGGAAAAAAGACCTTTAAGGTTGAAGGTAAGCGTTCAGACAAGCGTTTTCCTCTTACCTCACCCCAGATAGGTGCAGAGGTTGGAGGTGCCATTCTTGAAGCTATGGGCGGCAGGATAAAGGTTGATGTAAACAATCCCGAAATCACCGTAAGGGTTGAGATCCGTGACCAGAAGGCATATGTTCATGCCGGAAGTGTTAAGGGTGCGGGAGGTATGCCTATAGGGACCAACGGAAAGGGACTATTACTTCTTTCCGGCGGTATAGACAGTCCTGTTGCCGGTTACCTGATAGCAAAGCGCGGTGTAATTATAGAAGCCCTGCATTTTGAAAGCTTCCCTTATACAAGTGAGCGTGCCCGTGAAAAGGTTCTTTCGCTTGCCGAAATAGTTGCAGGTCATACTGGCAGAATGAAGGTGCATATTATTTCCTTAACACATATACAGGAAGAGCTTGTAAAGCATTGTGAAGAGGACTATTTCACCCTGCTTTTGCGCCGTTTCATGATGAAGCTTGCTTGCATGGTGGCAAAAAAGAGAGATTGTGAGGCACTTATTACCGGTGAGAGCCTTGGTCAGGTTGCAAGTCAGACCATGAGGGCCTTGACGGTTACAGATATTGTAACAGACCGTCCTGTTTTCCGTCCCTGTATAGGAATGGATAAGGAGGATATTGTTTCTATTGCAAGAAAGATCGACACCTTTGAAACCTCAATTCTTCCCTATGAGGATTGCTGTACGGTATTTACTCCCAAGCATCCCCGTACTCGTCCCGAATTATATAAGGTAGAGGCTCAGGAAGAAAAATTGGATGTTGATGCTCTTATCGAAGAAGCCTTTGAAACTCTTGTTACCCACGAGATCAGAATATATTAAGAGGATACTATGAAAAAAAGGATAATTACTGCTTTATTGTTGACCTTTTGTCTTTTGATTTTCGGATGTGCAAAAAAAGAAGAAGTACAGGAGGAAGAATTTGTTCTTCCTGATCTTACGGGAAGCGATATCGTGTATGAAAGCTCCGAATTCCTTGTTACAAAGGGTGCATTTGAATATATGTATCATCTGAATTACCGTAATTCTATTGAACCCTATATGACATATTACGGTCTTGATCCCCAAAAATCCTTTGATGAGCAGTATGTGGATGAAGAAAATACCGTTACCTTAAAGGATTACCTGTGCGAATCAACGGCAACCAATCTGTACAACTGTATTCTCTTTGCCCATGATGCCCTGGAGAACTGTCATGAAGATCCGGAAAATACAAAAACTGTTGATGATACTGTAGCAGCTCTGCAGGAGCAGGCAGAAAACGCGGGTATTTCCTTGGAGGATTATTTAAAACAGTGTTACGGTGAATCGGTTACCTTGGAGGATGTAAAAAGCGTTGTTGGTTTACAGGCATATGCATATTCCTATAACGATGTGATAGTTTCGGAAAAATTGGAACAGATGACTGAGGAAGACTATGAGAGTTATTATAATGATAACTATACCGAGGAGCTTGATTCGGACGCTACGAGAAGTGTAGGACATATTCTTATTTCCTTTGATTTTTACGATAATGAGGAGCTGGCTCTTGAAAAAGCGCAGGATGTACTTGCTCTCTGGAAAGAGGGAGAGATGTCCAGGGAGAGCTTTGAGGAGCTTGCTTCCGAATATAATGACGATTCCAACTGCATATACGAAAAAGTAACCAAAGGACAGATGGTTGCGGAATTTGAAGATTGGCTGTTTGCTCCCGAAAGATATGAAGGCGAAACGGGTATAGTTAAAACCGTTTACGGATATCACATCATGTATTATGTTGGAGAAGACGAGCCCGCGTGGCGCGAGGATGCAAGGAATTCTTATATAAACGGTATAATGACCGAGTATACAGAAAATTTAACCGAAATATACGGAGAAAAAATTGCAGAAAATAAAGAAATAAAAGCTCTTGTTCCCGATATTATTCCTCAAATCAATTTATAATAAAGCTGAAAGGAAAATAAAATGAAAATTAAAAGAATTGCAGCATTATTATTGCTTATCCTGCTTTTATGCAGCTCCTGTACAAAAGAATCCGAAGTAACCGTTGAGTCTCCGGTTAAGACAGAACCCGGAATAGCTTTAAAAAGCGAGCATTGTACCATTACCGATGCAATGTTTGAGTATATGTTTTACTTCAATTTTTATAATGCCTACGGTGACTCAACCGAGTATTATAATCTGAACCTTGATCTTACCTTTACAGAACAGCTGTACGACAGTGATATTTCCTGGCAGGATCATTTGTCTGAGCTTGCTTTGGAAAATGCAAAAAATGATATTTTTCTTACCGAAGCTGCGTTGGCAGAGGGCTTTAAGTATGAAGAGCTTGAGGCCGATATAGAAAAGAATATTGAAAACTATAAGGACAGCGCCGAGCAAGTTCAGATGACCTTTGAAGATTATCTGGTTACATATTTCGGCGAAAAGGCAACCGAAAGTGTTGTAAGAAAGGGCCTTGAGATTCAGCTTTTTGCCACAGCATACGGCAATGAATTGAAAAACAGATTTACAAGCGAGCTTACCGAAGAGGATTATGATGATTATTATAATGAACACAGGATGGAAATAGAAATAGTAGATGTTCTTGTATATTCTATTCCTATTAACTATAACGGTGTAATAAACACCGAAAAGAGAGATTCGTTGCTTGCCTGCAAAACTGAAGAGGAATTCAAGGCATGGATTGCAAATGATCTTACCGAAAAGAATTCACTTTTGGAGAACCCCAG
>JAFYPJ010000104.1 GCA_017547545.1 Clostridia bacterium
ACCAAGATCACCGTTAAATCTGCAGGTGAAGATAGTGTTTTTGAAAATGTTCTTTTCGGTGATGTTTATTATGTAATCGGTCAGTCCAATGTTTATTACAGCATTAAGAATCTTACAGATGATCTTGCAAGAAAGAACATGCAGGACCAGTTTACATTAGAATTTGACCATACAAAGAATCTCCGCTTCTTCCGGAATTCAAATCAGTATCACAGATTTGAGGTTGGAGACAGAGCTCCCGGTACAACCACTCTTTATAAGGATGCAGAGGTATGGAGCGGATGGCAGACTGTAGCTGAGGTTGAAGAAGCATACCACAAGAATTATATCAATGAAAATCTTGCAGGCAATCCTTCAGATACATATATTTTCTCCGCACTTGGTTATATCACCGCATATAATATGTCAGAAGAAACCGATATACCGATAGGTGTTATTGAAATTGATGCCTCCGGCTTCCCCCTTATTGCTTTTGCTCCCAATGAGTTAGCGGATAAATGGGGTACCGAAATAGTTGATGAAAAAACAGGAATCCATTATTGGGCCATCACAGATGTTACCTCAGAAGAAACAGGCTACTTACCTTTAATAACACATAAAGACCTCACTTCAAGAATGGCATACAATCAGCAGATATATCCTCTTATAAACTTCTCTACAGCAGGTATATGGTGGTATCAGGGTGAAAGTGACTGGACCACAACCGAGGAGTACAGAGGTGTTGGTACGTCTACATTTGCGGATCAGTTCACCGAGCTTATGGAATACTACAGAAGTGTTATGGGTAACGATGACTTCCCTGTTTATATGATCGAGTTTCCCTCCTGCTTCAAGGGAACAAGCAAGAATCAGGCTTATATCTCCACAGGTTCCGTAAGAACCGAACAGGGTAAGATCCCTACCATGCTTGATAATTTCTATCTTGTTTCTTCAGGTGATTTCTTTAATGATTTCTATTGGGAAAACAATATTCATCCCTATATTAAGCATTTACAGGCAAATCGTCTTTACAAAATGGTTCTTGCAACCGGTAATTATGAAAGCGAATATGATGCAGACTATGTTTGCGGACCTGTATTAAATTCCATAGACTTTGTTGATAGTATGAATACTATAGCAATCAAATTTGATCATGTTGGTGACGGTCTTATAAACAATGATGAAGAAGGACTGGCTATTTATGGATTTGAAATATTAGTTAACGGTAACTGGATAGAAGCCACAAATGTTGAAATTACCGCAAAGGATACCGTTACTATTAAATATACAGATGCTATAATAGAGGGTGTTCGTTATCACAGAGCTACCGATTCAACCTTCCCAACATGGGCAACTCTCAGTAATTCCGAAAAAATCCCCTGTGCGGCATTTGTTAAGTATTTTGCTAAATTTGAGAATCATTAAATATATATCAAAATAACAAGGGCAGCGTTCTTAACGCTGCCCTTAATTATATTGTTATTTTTCAAGAGTTCTGTTTGTTACTGTGATATCACCCATAAGGAGGTCGTTTTGATATGAATCAAAATCAAAATAAGGCTCAGCAATGAATAAACCAAAGCTGTCTATTGATGCAAATACACCGTCTTCCCAGAATACAGAAGGAAGAATATAAGATACTACCTGACTTTCACCGGGATTAAGATATTCGATATGAGGATCTACCGTGAATCCAATGGTCAAATAAATTGACGGAACAACACAGTATTTATCATCAATATTGGTTAATTCAATATGGATGGCTCTTGCATTTTTAACATCATCGGAATTTATATTAAATGCGCTGACGGGAATGTCAATTTCGGTAGGATCTCCAAAATAGATTTCCAAGCCATTTTCTGTAGCCTTGGTGTTTGAATTGGCATTTGTTATAACATCTGTATCCTCACTGTTATAACCGCTTATAAGGTTATAATTTTCGCTTCTGTGACCAAAGGCTTCGTCGGACATTAAAGATGCAACAAAAATAGGAAGATCCACATTTTCATTTGTTTTGTCAAGAGCTTCTACACCGTAGCCTATAGCATATACAGGAACATTTCTGTAGGTATGGCTTCCGGTTAAATATTTGTAAAGCTGCGCGGTTCTGTCGTCAAGCTCTTCGGGAATAATAAGTCCGCCTGTTTCGTGATCGGCAGTTATTATAAGAACTGTATCAGGGTTGTTTTTAATAAAATCAAGAACTACGGCAACTGCACAGTCAAACTCATAACATTCATGAGCAGATTTCTCAAGCTTGTTATTGTGTGCATAGGAATCTATCTGAGAACCTTCAACCATAAGGAAGAAGCCGTTTTCATCCTGTGAAAGCTTATTAAGAGCATATCCGGTCATATCAGCCAGTCTCGGAGATTCTTCATCAAAGGTATTGATTTCTTCTTCAGAGAAAAGACCGAGAACAGGAAGATCTGTATCGAGAACTGCGTTAAAATCCTGAGAGAAATTGAAGGAGTTGTTGGATTTGTATTCTTCAAGCAAATCTTTATCAAAATACTCATATCCGCCGCCGAGCACAAGATCAAGAGATCCGTCTGCCAATTTTTCCATTTGCTGTTCTGCGATATCTGTTTGATTGTATCTTGAATTTGTATGAGCGGTAAATGATGCAGGGGTTGCATCGGTTACCGATTTGGTAGCAATTACACCTGTGCTCTTACCCTTTTCGGCCGCAAGCTCAAGTGTTGTTTTATATATCTCTTCACCGTCAGGACTTTGTGCAATGGTCTGGTTTGATGTTTTTAATCCTGTTGCAAGAGCAGATCCTCCTGCTGCGGAGTCTGTTGTCTGGTCATTTTGAGAATAGGATGTATGACTGCTTAACTGGGGAATATAATTCATTGCAAGCTTACCGTTGTAAAGCTTATCTTTATATAAATGCTCTGTCATTTCCACAATGTTAAAGCCCATACCGTCACCGATCATAAATACAACATTCTTTGCTTCGGTGTATTTGGTATTATTCATTGATAATACAAGATCTGCATTTACAAGTCCTGTTTCATCGCTGCCTTCGAATAATTCTTTGTAATTAAGAAGAATCTGTGCAACCTGCGCTCTTGTTGCATAAACTTCGGGAATTAGAAGATTTTTATCGTTTCCGTTAATAACCTTAACGGAAACAGCCCAGGTCATTGCTTCAAGCGCCCAGGATGCGGTTGTGTTACCGTCCTCAAAGTTATCAAGCGCCTTTTTATTAACCTCGCTTGTATCAAAGGATTGTGAAGTGAATCTGTAAAGCATTGTAGCAAGCTGCTGGCGGTCAAGAGTACCGTTGGGATCAAACTTGTTTTGTCCTGTACCCTTTACATAACCCATTTCGGATGCCCATTTTACTGCGGCACTCATCCATTTACCGGAT
>JAFYPJ010000105.1 GCA_017547545.1 Clostridia bacterium
AACTATATGTTAAAGAAATTGCTTTGGTCTCGAATACCTTCCTCTGACGAGGAAGGTGGCGCCAACGCAAACTCAATAAAACATTCAGTTTACATGAGTTTAAGTTGGCGACGGATAGAGAGATACATTGAACTTCATCTTGAGTAATAATATAATGATTAAAACAAACTTTCGAGCGAAGAAAAAATTATTGATTTTAGAGTTCAACAAGAATATATTTTTTTGAATATTTTATACATTCCTTTAAAACGAATTGAGTACCCTTGGATTTACCGTTCCAAAATATAATTATTAAATCTGAATATAAAACTATTTCCGTATTCCTTTTTAAAGGTGCACCTCGTTTAAATCTTGAATAATCGGGCTTGAATATTTTAATAGGTATATTATTAGTGTTCGCATATTCTTCGGCACATCGGTCAACCCCTTTTGCACCACCGCTTACAATTTCACTTACTTCATTTGGTAATACGTTTTTTATTTGTTCATTTGTTAATTGGCTATCTCTTGAACCCACTATTGCAACTTTCATAAATTACCTCCAATAGGCTATGTATAGACCAATAGTAGCACACATAGCCTACATTTTGCAATAGTTTTTTGTATCATTAAGTCATAAATTATCGGAGGGTGAGTATGGATACAATTACTGCGGTTAAAAACAGAATATTGCAATTATCCGGAGAACGAAATATTACAATAAATAAACTTGCGGATATTTGCGGCTTGCCTCCATCTTCTGTTAAGAATATTTTATACGGAAAAAGTCAAAATCCTAAACTTCTTACAATAAAAATAATATGTGACGGACTTGGTATAACCTTGGCTGAATTTTTTGATACCGATGAATTTAACACCCTTGAACAAGAGATTAAATAATAAGAATCCTTCCGTTTGGAAGGATTTTTTGATTAGGGAGAAAATTAACTTCGCTTCGGGCATTGTAATAACGATTATATCAAACACCACACCCGATACGGATGGGTGAAGGGTGAAACCCTTCAAACTACAATTTATTTTAAACTTTGGTATTAAAAAAGCGAGTGGGAAAACCACTCGCTTTAAAACATATTTAACTTTACCTCGGGCATTGAAAAAACAATTGTTGTAAGCTCCACACCCGATTATAGCTGCGGCAACTTGCCGCTTATCTCTTAACTCTTGCGTTACCGCCCCAAACGCTCCAAACCTGTTCTTCGTCCATGGGCTGAGCGTAGTCGGTAAGGAATGTAGTAGCAAGTGCGCCGGTTGCCCAAGCAAACTGGATCCACTTTTCGGATTCCCAACCCTTGAGGATAGAGTAGAGAAGACCGCCAACGAAGCCGTCGCCGCCGCCGATTCTGTCAAGAACGGTGATATCGCGGGGTTCAACAACCTGCCATTCATCGCCTGCGAGCATAATAGCGCCCCAGAGGTGGTGGTTAACGTTTACAACCTGACGCAGAGTTGTAGCAAATACCTTTGCATTGGGGAATGCTTTCTTAACATTTTCAATCATACCCTTGAAGCCGTCGATCTTGGATGCAATATCCTTACCGCCTGCTTCAGGACCCTGAATGCCGAGGCAAAGCTGGAAATCTTCTTCGTTACCGATAAGAATATCGGAAACAGAAGCGATCTCTGTGAAAATGTCATGAAGCTCTTTTTCTCTGCCTTCCCAGAAGGAAGCGCGGTGATTCAAGTCAAAGGAAATGAGAGTTCCGTATTTCTTGGCAGCTCTTGCAAGCTCAAGGCAGAACTCGCTTGTTTCGTGGGAAAGTGCGCCGATAAGACCGGAAAGATGAAGGATTCCAACACCCTCTTCGCCAAAAATTCTTTCAAGATCGAAGTCCTTGATATTAAGGGTACGGCCAACCTCTCCTGCGCGGTCATTACAAACACGAGGGCCGCGTGCGCCGTAGCCGCTGTCTGCAATATTGAACTGATGACGGTAACCCCAGGGGCCGCCTTGAGGAACTTCAACACCTTCATAGTCCATACCTCTTGAGCGAAGGTCGCGCTTGATGAATTCTGCGATGGGGCTGTCCTTAACAAAGGTTGTAAGAACCTTTGTAGGAAGACCGAGGTATGCGGAAATGCTTGCAACATTTGTTTCAGCAGATGTTGCCTGCATCATAAACATATTGCCGGAAGCAACGGGCTGACCGTTGGGGGGGCATATTCTTACACCCATACTTGTGGGAACCACAAGGGCATATTTGCAATTTTCTTTTATCTTTAACATGATTTATTGCTCCTTAGTGAATAGTGAAGAGTGAATAGTGATAATTGTGGATGAATTTCATACTGAATCAGTTGCTGTAATTCGGGCAGTTAAGGTTGAGTTTTCGCTATCTTCATGCTCGATTACGGCTGCGGCAACTTGCCGCTTATGCGTTATAAATGGTAGCGGAGGTATTGCCGCCCATACCTGTCCAGTTGGTGTGGAAGAACTTTCCGCGAGGGTTATCAGTTCTTTCATAAGTATGAGCACCGAAGTAGTCTCTCTGAGCCTGAAGGAGGTTTGCGGGAAGTCTTGCGCTGCGGTAACCGTCATAATATGTAAGGGCAGTTGCCATAGCAGGTGCGGGAATACCGTTGGTAAGAGTAGCAGCACAAACTCTTCTCCAGCCTGCCTGTGCATTGTCGATGATACCCTTGAAATAGGGATCGAGAAGGAGATTTGTAAGATCGGGGTTGTTATCAAAGGCTTCCTTTATCTTGCCAAGGAATACACTTCTGATAATACAGCCGCCGCGCCACATAAGAGCGATACCGCCGTAGTTAAGATTCCAGCCGTAGGTCTTTGCAGCAGTTCTCATAAGAGCATAACCCTGAGCATAGGAAATGATCTTGGATGCATAAAGTGCGGATTTGATATCATTGATAAATGCTTCGCGGTCACCTTCAAACTTGGGTTCGGGACCTGTAAGTATCTTTGAAGCTTCAACTCTTTCTTCCTTAATAGCGGAAAGGCAGCGGGAATAAACAGCTTCACCGATAAGTGTAAGCGGTACACCTTCGTCAAGGGAAGCAATTGCGGTCCACTTACCTGTACCCTTCTGGCCTGCGGTATCAAGGATCTTTTCAACAATGGGTTCACCGTCTTCATCCTTATATGCAAGAATATCACGGGTAATTTCAATAAGGTAGCTGTCAAGCTCCTCTGTATTCCACTTAGCAAATACTTCATGCATTTCGTCGCAGGTCATACCAAGGTAATTCTTCATTATCTGGTATGCTTCACAGATAAGCTCCATATCACCGTATTCAATACCGTTATGAACCATCTTTACAAAATGACCTGCACCGTTTTCACCAACCCAGTCACAGCAGGGAGTGCCGTCCTCTACCTTAGCGCAGATAGCCTGGAAGATAGGCTTAACATAAGGCCATGCAGCTACAGAACCGCCGGGCATCATGCTGGGGCCGTTCAATGCACCCTCTTCACCGCCGGAAACTCCTGTGCCGATGTAAAGAAGTCCCTTGGATTCAACATATTCGGTTCTTCTCATTGTGTCGGGGAAATGGGAGTTACCGCCATCAATAATGATATCGCCTTCTTCAAGAAGGGGAATAAGGGTGTCTATCATAGCATCAACAGCTCCGCCCGCCTTGATCATCATCATAACCTTACGGGGCTTTTCAAGAGAAGCAACAAGCTCTTCAAGAGTGTATGTGCCAACTATATTTTTGCCGGCAGCTCTGCCTTCAACAAAGTTTTTAACCTTTTCTGTGGTTCTGTTGTAAACTGATACGGTAAAGCCCTTGCTTTCCATATTCATTACAAGATTTTCGCCCATTACGGCAAGGCCTATAAGACCGATATCGGATTTTTTCATTTTTATATCTCCTTGTGTTTTATTTTCATATTTTTCAGAACAGAATCGGGAATTTCCATATTGCCCAAGCCTCTGCCTATAGAAATGTGAGGCTTGAATGCACCGTGGAAATCGGTACCGCCCGATATTATAAGTCCAAGCTCATCAGCCAACTGCTGATACTGATTCTGCATTTCGGGTGTATATTCTGTATAATAGCCTTCAATACCGCAAAGTCCCTTTGCCTTTAAACGGATAAGGAAAGACTTTAATTCATCATAAGGCTTACGGGTTAAGTGAAGATGTGCCACAAATGCCATACCGCCTGCCTGATTTATCAGCTCAACGCATTCTTCATCGGTCAAGGCTTGCCTGCCCGAATATGCAGGTCTGCCGTTGGCAAGATATTTGTCAAAGGCCTCCTTTACACTTTCTACATAACCCTTTTTAACCATGAGCTTTGCAAAATGAGCTCTGCAAAGCACATCGGTTTCTGCCAGCTCCTCAACCTCATGCATGGTAACATCAAATCCAAGTTGGCGGAGCTTTTCACAAATTTCTTCTTCGCGTTCTATACGAACCTGACGGACATATTTGAGCTTTTCAAGAAGAAGCTCATTTTCTATATCTATAAAATAACCTAAAATATGAGTTTCGGTATCCGATTCAGCGGAAAGCTCGATTGCGGGAATAACCTCAATACCTCTTTTCTTTCCTTCCTCCAGCGCCTGCGCAACGCCGCTGAGGCTATCATGGTCCGAGAGTGCCAATGCACTGAGACCGCTTGCCTTTGCATGAGCTACAAGCTCGGCGGGAGTCATAGAACCGTCCGAATATATTGAATGTGTGTGAAGATCTATCATAGCTACCTCACAGAGTCCAGAGCCCAAGGGCAGGATTGCTTATGTAGAATATTTCTTCACCGTCAATAGTATGGAAACCGTCGGTAAGAGTGGCGGGATCGTATTTCTTTACTATCTCATCATAAGGAATATACTTGAAGTTCACTCCCTCAATTTCTTCCTTGCCTATCTCTTTTGTACAGTAGGTGATAGAGAAGCGACCGTCGCTTGAGCCGTGAATGAGATGTGCTGCAACAGAAAGATTTTTCTTTAAGTCATCATTTTCTTTTACAAGCTCCAGAACTCTTTCTCTGCCAACATAACCGTATTTACGGATAAGGCGGTCATTTTCATCATCCTCACCGAACTTTTTGACCGCAGGAGCAAGAATTATAAGCTCGCCGCCGTCTGCAATTGCCATACGGGTACGGTAAACGGCCTTGTTTCCAAGCCATGTGCTCTTGAATTCACGGGGATCAAGGTTAACAACAACCTTTTTAAGGGGCTTATCCATCCTGTTAAGGTTTGTGTCCTGGCTGTTCTTGACCGCCATTTCAAAAAGCTCACGCTTTCTTCCTATATAAAGACCGTGAATAAAGGTGTCATCTCCCTTGTTTGTGGTAACGGTAAGAACATACATAAGAGGAACTTCGCAAAGAAAGTTTTCTTCCGCATAATCAAACACCTTTCTTACGGGAGAAAAGTCCTTACCCATAATGCGCTCCATTCCGTAGAATGCACCAAGCATATGAGATGAATTTATCATACTTGAACCGCCGCAGCCAACGAATATATTCTTTGAATAGTTAGCCATACCTACAACCTCATGGGGAACAACCTGACCTGCGGAGATGATAAGGTCATATTTTTTATCCATAATGCGGTAGTTTACTTCAACATCGATCTTGTCGGTAACAAGTCCGTCTGAAACCTCGGATACGAATTCGCAAGGAACCTCGCCCAATTTAACAACATCCTTCTTCCAGTTATGAACAAGGATCTTCTCAAAGGGAACAGCCTTGCCGAAAAAGGCTTCACACTCTTCCTTTGTCATAGGCTCATGCGTGCCCAATGCCGGCATGATATCGATCTCACTTTTGTCCTTTAAAAGATCGTAATAGATCTCGGTTATCTTACCTGCACCCGAATACATACGGGTATAATCCGGGGGTAATATAAGAACATGATCAACCTTTTTTCCTTCAAGCGATTTTGCCAAAGCTTCTCTGAGCTCGGCATCGCTCATTCCTGTTTTACTTTCGTAATACATAATCTTTCCTTTTATAATATAATCAAAATTAACTTATATTTTATCATAAGCCTTCTGCTATGTCAACATTATTATCGGCTATTTTGTTAAGAATTTCGCACACTTCGGTAAAGGTTTCGGCACGGTTTATCTCAACCCTGCTTGCCGCAGCTCCCCGTAACCCCTTTATGAACCATGCAAGCTGTGTTCTTGCCTCCCGTATTCCCGTATATTCGCCCTTGTCCGCTATCATCATGTAAAGATATTTTTTTGCCATGTCAATTCGTTCAAACAGGGTAGGAGGGGTGTATTCATTACCTTCAAGAGCGCAAAGAATTTCTTTGAATATCCAGGGATTACCGTAAACGCCGCGTGCAGGCATAACACCGTCACATCCGGTATATTCATACATTCTGAGGGCATCCTCGGCTGTATAAATATCTCCGTTTCCGATTACGGGGACCGAGAGCGCATTTTTTACATTTTTAATAATGTCAAGGTCAACTGTACCGGGGGTATACATCTGGGATTTTGTTCTTCCGTGAACTGCTATTGCCGATGCGCCCGATTTTTCCATCAAAAGAGCAAAATCTACCGCATTTTTGCTCTGTTCGTCCCATCCTGCGCGTATTTTTACCGTAACCGGGATGTCCGTGGCGGAGCATACGGCTTTTACTATCTCGCTTGCAAGACCGGGAGAACGCATAAGAGAAGAGCCTTCACCGTTGGAGGTGATCTTCTTTACGGGACAGCCCATGTTTATATCAATGGCAACGGGCGAAAACTTGTCTGCAAGCTTTTTTGCCGATTCAGCCATTATATCAGGCTCATGACCGAATATCTGTATTGCGCATGGCGTACAGCTTTCATCAAATTTTGCAAGAGTTTCGGTTTTTTCGTCACCAAAGTGGATAGCCTTTGCCGAAAGCATCTCCGTTACACTCATTTCACACCCAAAGCCGTGACAGAGTGTACGCATTGTGTAATCACTTACCCCCGCCATCGGGGCGAGAATAAGTCCGTGTTTTAAATTTGTGTTTCCTATTTTCATAAACGCTCCAAGATGTTATTGGTAATAGTATATAATAATATGTACGATTTTTCAAGTGAATCGGGGGAAATTATAGTATAATTTTGGTCAAAATCACTTTAATTAGCTAAAATCTCACTTTTTTATGAATTTTTATTGACAAAATTTAAAACTTGGAGTATAATCTCAATGTATTTATTTTTTAAAATAATTTTTAGGAGGATTTTCTATTATGTCCAAGAAAATTTTAGCAGTTGTTCTTGCAGCATTGATGCTTGTTAGCGTATTCGCTTTCGCAGGCTGCGGCAACAAGAGCGAAAACAACACAATCAAGATCGGTCTTTCCGGTCCTCTCACAGGCGCTGCATCCATTTACGGTGTAGCAGTTAAGAATGCGGCTGAAATGGCTGTTGCTGAAATCAACGAAGCAGGCGGCCTTAACGGTTATGATTTTGAGCTTATCGCTACCGATGATGCTCACGATTCCAAGAAAGTTGCAGCAAACTATACATCCATGCTTGATGAAGGCATGCAGGTTTCTCTCGGTTGCGTAACATCCAACCCCTGTCTTGAATTCTGTAAGCTTTCTCTTGAAGACAATGTATTCTTCCTCACCCCCTCCGCATCCAACGATGATGTTCCTGCAGAAGCTAATGCATACCAGATGTGCTTTGCAGACGGTAACCAGGGTAAGGTTGCAGCTGAATATGTGAACGGTCTCGGCTACGAAGAAATCGGTATCTTCTATAAGAACGATGACTCCTACTCCAACGGTATCTACAACCAGTTCAAGGAAAATCTTGACGCTTCCATCGCAACTGTTGAAGCTTCCTTCGATTCTTCCAACGAAACTGACTTCGGTACACAGATCAACACTCTCAAGGATTGTCAGTTCATCTTCATGCCTATCTACTACACACCCGCTTCCATCTTCATGACTCAGGCTATCGGCAAGGTTGCTGATGATGCTATCTACTACGGTTGTGACGGTTTTGACGGTATTGACTCTGCAGAAGGCTTTGATATCACTACAATTCCTCAGAAGGTTTCCATGCTTTCTCACTTTGACTCTAACGCAACAGAAGGCCGTGCGGCTGAATTCATTAACAAGTACACCGAAAAGTACGGTAAGGAAACTCTTAACCAGTTTGGCGCTTCCGCTTATGACTGTGTATATGCTCTCTACAACGCTATGAAGCAGGCTATCGAAAACGGTAAGGAAATTACTCCCGATACCGAAGCTTCCGATCTCTGCGAGATCCTCAAGGAAGTATTCCAGGGCGGTTTTGAACATACAACAGGTGTAACAGGTACCGAAGATCAGGCAATTGCTTGGAATGAAGACGGTACAGTAGTTAAGGAAGCTGTTGCATATATCATCAAAGAAGCAAACGCATAATTACGATTTAAACTAACCATAATAATACAGTTTGCCGGCTCAGATATTCTGCACCGGCAAATTGTTATAATTGGTAGACAGGATTTAAAATGGAATTTTTAGAAACTTTGATTAACGGTTTAAGTATTGGCGGTACTTATGCAATGATAGCTTTGGGCTATACAATGGTATACGGTATTGCAAAAATGCTTAATTTCGCACACGGTGATGTTATCATGGTGGGCGGATACACCATATATGTAATTTTGGCGCAAACAGGATATCCTTTTCTCGGTTTGGCAGCGGCAATTCTTTTCTGTGTACTGTTAGGTGTTGCTGTTGAAAAGGTTGCATATAAGCCTTTGAGAGGAGCATCACCTCTTGCGGTGCTTATCACCGCTATCGGTGTAAGCTATCTTTTACAGAGCTCTGCACAGATGATATTCGGTTCTGCTCCCAAAATGGTAACATTGGTACATATCAATTCTATTAATATAGGTGCGCTTCAGATAGAGGGACATGTTGTGGTAACCCTGATTTCTTCATTTGTTATCATGCTTCTTCTTACCCTGTTTGTTAAATATACAAAAGTGGGAAGAGCAATGATTGCAGTATCCGAGGATAAGGGGGCTGCTCAGCTTATGGGTATCAATTCAAATGCAATTATTACCCTTACCTTTGCTATAGGCTCTGCTCTTGCGGCAGTTGCCGGATTCTTTATGCTTTTGAAATCTCCCAGCCTTACAAACACTATGGGTGCTATGCCCGGTATAAAAGCGTTTACCGCTGCGGTAATCGGTGGTATCGGTTCTATCCCCGGCGCAATGGTTGGAGGTATTCTTATCGGAATCATAGAAGCATTTTCTCTTAAATCTGCGGCTATTGCACCCTATACCAATGCGATAGAATTTTTGATTCTCATAGTTATCCTTCTTGTAAGACCTTCCGGTATTTTGGGCAAGAAGAGAAGGGAGAAGGTATAATGAAAAATTTTAAATTATCCCACTATTTAAACTATATTGTTATTGCAATAGTAGGAATTGTTTTTACACTTCTCTCATTTACGGGTAATGTTAAATCACTTTACCTTTTGATGCTGGAAAATATTCTTATAGCTGTTCTGCTCAGCGTTTCGCTCAGTATAGTTGTAGGATTTTTGGGTGAGCTTTCTCTCGGTCACGCAGGTTTTATGTGCGTAGGTGCATATCTTGGCGGTAAGGCATCGGTGCTTTTGGAGGGCGTTTTGGGAAATACCCTTATAAATGTAATAGTATCAATGCTTATCGGCGGTATTATTGCAGCAATATTCGGTGCAATAATCGGCTTGCCCGCCCTTCGTTTGCGCGGTGACTACCTTGCAATCGTAACCCTTGCTTTCGGTGAGATCGTTCGATCGATATTTATGAACTCTTCAAAGACTTCCTTTGGAGGTTCCTTCGGTCTTTCAACTCCCCGTTATGATAAGGATTATCTCTTTATTGTAGGCTTTGTTGTTGTTCTCATTTGTCTGGCGGTTGTACAGAATATGATGCGAAGCAAACACGGAAGAGCAATAACAGCTATCCGTGACAGCGAGATTGCGGCAAAGGCAACAGGTATAAATGTAACAAAGTATAAGCTTATAGTATTTACCGTATCCTCCTTTTTCGCAGGTGTTGCGGGTGTACTTTACAGCTTTACTCAGTATAATGTACAGAGCACTAACTTCAGCTATAACTATTCTATCGAAATTTTAGTTATGGTAGTTCTTGGCGGTATGGGTTCAATTAACGGTTCTATTATTGCCGCTACCCTTATCACCTTCCTTGATGTTAAGCTTCAAACAGTTCTTACCGGTGACCTTGCGGTTCTCCAGGACTTCTTATATGCTATAATCCTTATCGTTATAGTTATATACAATAATGCTCCCGGTTTAAAGAACTTCAGAGAAGGATATAATCTTAATGTTCTTTTCGATAAGATTTCCAGTCGTAAAAACAATCCTGCAAATATACAGGATGATGAAGCAAGCTGGCACCGTGTGCCCAGTAAGATCCAGATCGATGAGGTTCTCTCCACAAAGATCCAGCGTGATCCCACCGCTTCCATTAAACCGGATAAGGAGGGCAAATAAATGTCGAATACAGTATTAAAGATAGAAAACCTCGGCATAACCTTCGGCGGTTTGAAGGCTGTTCAGCATCTTAACCTTGAGATTAAGGAAAAGCAGCTTTACGGTTTGGTAGGCCCTAACGGTGCAGGTAAAACAACGGTATTCAATATGCTTACCGGTGTGTACAAGCCCACAGAAGGAAAATTCTTCCTGAACGGTGAAAATCTCACCGGAAAAGGTCAGGAATTTATCAATCACAAGGGTATTGCAAGAACCTTCCAGAATATCCGTCTTTTCAATAATATGACGGTTATCCGTAATGTTCTTGTAGGTCTTCACTATCAGCCCGAATTCAAATGCGGTTTCTTTACAAGTATGTTCCGTTTGCCTCGTCATTTCAAGGTTGAAAAGGCAATGCGTGAAAGGGCAAAGGAAATATTGCGTATTGTAGGTCTTGAAGAAGAAAGAAATATTCTTTCATGTAATCTTCCTTACGGTAAGCAGAGAAAGCTTGAAATTGCAAGAGCTCTTGCAACCAACCCCAAGCTCCTTTTGCTTGACGAGCCTGCGGCAGGTATGAATCCTCAGGAAACTGCGGAGCTTATGGATATTGTAAGACACATTCGCGATGAATATAATATTACCATACTTCTCATAGAGCACGATATGAAATTCGTATCCGGACTTTGTGATGAGGTTACCGTACTTAATTTCGGTACCGTACTTGCTCAGGGTAACACCAAAGAAGCTCTTAACGATCCCGAAGTAATCAAGGCATATATAGGAGAATAAGATATGGCATTGTTAGAAGTAAAGGATCTTGAGGTATATTACGGTGTTATCCGTGCCCTCAAAGGTATAAGCTTTAAGGTTGAAAAGGGTGAAATAGTTACCCTTATCGGCGCAAACGGTGCAGGTAAAACTACTACCATGCAGTCTATTATCGGTCTTATTCCCATCCGTTCGGGCAGTGTTGTTTATAATGGAAACGATATTACCAAAACTCCTTGCCACAAGCTTGCCAAGCTTGGTATGAGCCAGGTTCCCGAGGGAAGACGAATATTCCAGGAGTTAACTGTATATGAAAATCTTATGATGGGCGCATACAGTGTTAAAAACAAGAGCTCCTTCAAGGATGATATCGAAGATGTTTACAAGAGGTTTCCCCGTTTGAAGGAAAGAAAGAATCAGATAGCAAGTACCCTTTCCGGCGGTGAACAACAGATGCTTGCTATGGGGCGCGCCCTTATGTCACATCCCGACATTCTTCTTCTTGACGAGCCTTCCATGGGACTTTCCCCCCTTCTTGTTACAGAAATTTTTGATATAATCAAAGAGATCAACAAGCAGGGAACAACGGTACTTCTGGTTGAGCAGAATGCAAAGAAGGCGCTTTCCATTGCAGACAGAGCCTATGTTCTTGAAACAGGAAGCATAGTTCTTGAAGGCGATGCAAAGGAGCTTATGGATAACGACGATATCAAAAAGGCATACCTTGGCGAATAATTGTAATAATATATATGTAAAAAGAACAGCATTTTTAAAATGTTGTTCTTTTTTTGCATTGACAAATTGCCAAACAGATATTATAATAATATAATACAGTATAATGCAAAAGTGTTTCTATTTTCAGATACAGTCATTTTATAACGGAGGTAAACTATGGAATCGGGCATAAATAAAAAAGCTCTTGTGATTGCAAATCCCACAGCAGGAAAAAAGTCTGTTCAGGCAAATATGTTCGCTATAGTTCAGGAATTATGCAGCCATAATTATGAACCTACTGTTCTTATTACCGCAGCAGGCGGAGATGCTACGCGGTTTGCATGTGAAAAAGCCAAGGATTATGATATAGTGATAACCTGCGGCGGTGACGGGACTCTCAATGAAACCATAACAGGGCTCCTGAACGGAAATACAAAGGTTCCTATCGGATATATTCCTTGCGGAACAACCAATGATGTTGCAAACAGTCTGAAGCTTCCTAAAACCATCAAGAGGGCAATTAAAAATGCGGTGGAAGGCGAAGCGTGTTGTCACGATGTTGGAAAATTCGGAGAAAAAACCTATTTCAGTTATATCGCTTCCTTTGGTGCATTTACAAAGGTATCCTACACAACACCTCAGGCAACAAAAAATATGTTAGGCCATTTTGCTTATGTTCTTGAAGGTGCAAAGGAGCTTGGTAATATTCGTTCCTATCATGTAAAATTCACCTTTGACGACCGGGTGATAGAAGATGACTTTATTTTTGCATCAATTTCAAATACTATCAGCTTTGCGGGAGTATTCAGCTTCCCGAAGAATGATGTAAGGCTCAATGACGGGTTATTTGAGCTTTTGCTTATAAAGAACCCCAAAAATCCCATAGAGATCAGCAATATATTACTTAATCTTTCAAAGGGAGATTACACATCGGATAAAAACATGATGCTTTTCCATACAAGCTCTGTGAAGATAGAAACAGAAGAGCCCATTATCTGGACTATAGACGGAGAATGCAGCGGAGAAACCTTTGATGTTGATATTGAGTGTATTCCCGATACAATACAAATAATTCTTCCCAAAGATTAAAAAATATCAAGTAATAGCACAAACCGAAGAAATTTATATTTTTATTAAAAAAATATTGACAAATTATTAAAACAGTGATATAATCGTTTTTAATGAATTTCAGGAGATAGATCAATGTTCTCATTAGTTGCGTTTAACACAATACTCGCAATCGTCTGCGCTATTACAACCCTAACTCTAAGAGTCCTTAGGATGGGAAAAATAGCGCTATGAGTTGTGTCCAAATGCTATGAGAATAAAGCAATAATTATTTTCTGCGGAAATATTATCATATTGTTATATTATCAGAGCTTATGGCTGATCGTAGCCATAAGCTCATATTATTTTGTTTTAAATATTTCAAATATATTCGTAAACCAAGGAGGTCATTATGACAGGAGCTCAGATCGTTGTAGAGACACTTATTGAGCAGGGCGCTGATGTAGTTTTCGGTTATCCCGGCGGCGCTGTTCTTAATCTTTACGATGAACTTTATAAGAACAGAGACAGGATAAAGCATGTTTTGGCGGCTCACGAGCAGGGCGCAGCCCACGCGGGTGACGGTTACGCAAGAGCAACCGGCAAGGTTGGTGTTGTATTTGCAACTTCAGGCCCCGGTGCTACAAACCTTGTAACAGGTATTGCAAATGCATATCTTGATTCTGTTCCGGTAGTATTTATCACGGGTAATGTACCCTGCAGCCTTATCGGGCGTGATTCCTTCCAGGAGGTAGACATTACGGGTGTTACCCTTCCCGTAGTTAAGCATAGCTATTTTATTAAGGATGTTACCAAGCTTGCAGATACGATCCGCGAAGCATTTCAGATAGCAAAGTCTGGCAGACCGGGACCTGTGCTTATAGATATTCCCAAGGATGTTCAGATTGCAGATTGTGAGTTTGAGTGTAAGGATGTACTTCCTGCAATTTCAAAACCCAGATATAACGAAGAACAGATCGAAAAGGCGCTTGAGATGATAAAGGCGGCAAAGAAGCCTTACATATTCGTTGGCGGCGGTGTTGTTATAAGTGAAGCGGAAAAAGAGGTTGCACTTCTTGCCGAAAAGCTTGATGCACCTATCGGTACAAGTATGATGGGACTTTCCGCAGTTCCGGCATCCTCCCACCGCAAATTGGGTATGGTTGGTATGCACGGAATCTATTCTTCCACAGTTACCAAAAACCGTGCAGATCTTGTTATCGCGTTGGGTTGCCGTTTCAGCGACAGAGCAACGGGCAGCAGAAATGCTTATCTTCCCAATGCAAAGATAATTCATATAGATGTTGATGCGGCTGAAATTGATAAGAACATTACAACCCACCTCGGTGTTGTTGGTGATGTTAAGGAAGTTCTTTTGAAGCTTCTGGACAAGACAGACACATACAAGCGTCCCGAATGGTGGGAAGAAATAAATGAAATAAAGGCTTATGAAAAAGCAAATTCGGCAAAGCAGGAAGGATTTTCACCCTTCAAGATCATCGAAGAAGTAAACAAGTTCACCTCTGCGGATACCCCCATTGCAACAGATGTTGGTCAACACCAGATGTGGGTAGCACAGCATTACAATTTTGAAGCTCCCAAAACGCTTATTACAAGCGGAGGCCTTGGCACAATGGGCTTTGGTATGGTGCGGCTATCGGTGCCTGTGTTGCAACGGGTAAGCGTACGGTTCTCTTTACCGGTGACGGCAGCTTTGGAATGAATTTAAATGAAATGGCAACTGCCGTTTCCCAGAAGCTTCCCCTTGTTGTAGTTGTTATGAATAACGGTGTACTTGGTATGGTAAGACAGTGGCAGACCATGTTTTATGAAAAGCACTATTCCGAAACAACACTCAACCGTGCCACCGATTTTGTTAAATTAACAGAGGCATTCGGCGGTGCGGGTTACAGAGCAACCGATCTTGAGGAGCTTGATGCAGCTCTTAAAGCGGCTTTTGAGGCAGAAGGCCCTGTACTTATCGACTGTGTTATCGACTGTGATGAAAGGGTTCTTCCCATGATTCCTGCAGGCGGTACCGTAAATGATCTTGTAATAAATTAAGGAGGATACCGAAATGAAAAAATTTATAATCAGTATGCTTGTTTCAAACCAGTTCGGTGTCCTTACCAGAGTATCCAGTATGTTCGGACGCAGAGGCTTTAATATAGACAGCCTTGTGGTTGGTGAAACAGAGGATAAAAATTATTCCAGAATGACTATCACCATGACAGGTGAGGACGGTGACCGTGATCAGATAATAAAACAGCTTGAAAAGCTTCATGATGTTCATGTTGTTAAGGAAATGAAGCCTGAGAATATCGTTTCCAGAGAGCTTATTCTTATAAAGGTTGCCACCAACAGTGAAACAAGAAGAGAAATTATGGATGCGGTTAATATTTTCCGTAACACCATTATAGATTTCACTCCCACTTCGCTTTGTATTCTTGTAACGGGCGAAAGCGGAAAGCTTGATGCTTTTATCGAGCTTATGAAGTCTTACGGCATTATAGAGCTTTGCCGTACAGGTACAGTTTCTCTTGACAGAGGAACAAACTCAATTAACGATTTAAAATAATTTTTTATATATTCAAAGGAGATTATAACCATGACAGATATGTATTACGAACAGGATTGTGATTTAAGCTTATTAAAGGGAAAGACTATTGCAGTTATCGGCTACGGCAGCCAGGGCCATGCACACGCACTCAATGCAAAAGAGTCCGGTTGCAATGTTATCATCGGTCTTTATGAAGGCTCCAAGAGCTGGGCAAAAGCTGAAAAGCAGGGCTTTGAGGTTTATACAGCAGCAGAAGCAGCAAAGAAGGCAGACATCATTATGATCCTCATCAATGATGAAAAGCAGGCAGCAATGTATAAGAAGGATATCGAACCCAACCTTGAAGAAGGCAATATGCTTATGTTTGCTCACGGCTTTGCTATCCACTTCGGTCAGATAGTTCCCCCCGCTTTCGTAGATGTTACAATGATCGCACCCAAGGGCCCCGGTCATACAGTAAGAAGTGAATATCAGGCAGGTAAGGGTGTTCCTTGTCTTGTAGCTGTACATCAGGATGCTTCCGGTATGGCTAAGCAGAAGGCTCTTGCATACGCTCTTGCTATCGGCGGCGCTCGTGCAGGTGTTCTTGAAACAACATTCCGTACCGAAACAGAAACAGACCTTTTCGGTGAGCAGGCAGTTCTTTGCGGCGGTGTTTGCGCACTTATGCAGGCAGGCTATGAAACTCTTGTTGAAGCAGGCTATGACGAAAGAAATGCATACTTTGAATGTATCCATGAAATGAAGCTTATTGTTGACCTTATCTATCAGTCCGGTTTTGCAGGCATGAGATATTCTATCTCCAACACCGCAGAATACGGTGATTACATAACAGGTCCCAAGGTGATCACAGAAGATACAAAGAAGGCTATGAAGAAGATCCTTGCAGATATCCAGGACGGTTCTTTTGCAAAGGAATTCCTTCTCGATATGTCTCCTGCAGGCGGTCAGGCTCACTTCAGAGCTATGAGAAAGCTTGCGGCTGAGCATCCCTCCGAGGTTGTTGGCGAAGAGATCAGAAAGCTTTACAGCTGGAACAACGAAGAAGACAAGTTTATCAATAACTAAGCACTTACAGACTGCGGCAATAATCGGGACTGCTGCTGAGCTTAACGGCTTTGCAAGTGTCCGATTTGAAGCCATTTTCCAATGTTAAAATAAAAAATTTTCAAGGTGTATTATGAGAAGTGATAAAATGAAAAGCGGAGCAGAGCGCGCACCTCAGCGTTCCCTGCTCAAGGCTATGGGATATACAAACGAACAGATAAAGAAGCCTCTTATCGGTATCGTCAACTCCTTTAACGAAATCGTTCCCGGCCACATGCATCTGCGTACTATCGCAAGAAGTGTTAAGGACGGTGTACTTGCAAACGGCGGTACCCCCATGGAATTTAATGTTATCGGTGTTTGTGACGGTATCGCCATGGGACATGAGGGTATGAAATATTCTCTTGTAACCCGTGAGCTTATTGCGGACAGTGTTGAATGTATGGCACGCGCTCATGCGTTTGACGGTCTTGTATTCATTCCTAACTGTGATAAGATAGTTCCCGGTATGTTAATGGCAGCGGCAAGACTTAATATTCCTTCAATTTTTGTTTCGGGAGGACCTATGCTCTCACTCTGTGACGAGAAGAATTCTCCTATGGACTTAAATTCTGTATTTGAAGCAGTTGGTGCATACAAGAACGGTACCATGACAGAATGTGATCTTGAATATTATGAAGAAAATGCCTGCCCCGGATGCGGAAGCTGTTCGGGTATGTTTACTGCAAACTCCATGAACTGCTTAACCGAGGTTTTGGGTATGGGACTTCGCGGCAACGGTACTATCCCTGCGGTTTATGCAGCAAGACAGCGCCTTGCAAAAACAGTTGGTATGCGTGCGGTTGACCTTGTTCATGAGGATCTGAAGCCCCTCGATATTATGACAGAAAAGGCATTTGAAAATGCTCTTACTGTTGATATGGCTCTCGGATGCTCCTCCAATTCACTTCTTCACCTTACCGCAATTGCCTATGAGGCAGGCGTAAAGCTTGATCTTCATATGGTAAATGATATAAGTGAAAAAACTCCCAACCTCTGTCATCTTGCTCCCGCAGGACATCACCATATGCAGGATCTTCAGAATGCAGGCGGTGTGTATGCGGTAATGAATGAGCTTGCAAAGCATGATAAGCTTAACACCTCTGTTATGACCGTTTCGGGTAAAACAGTTGGTGAAAATATTGCAGGCATTGAAAAGAAGAACAACGGCGTAATCAGAGATTATGAAGATCCCTACACCAAAACAGGCGGTCTTGCTGTTCTTTTCGGTTCTCTTGCAGAAAACGGTGCGGCAGTAAAGCGTTCCGCAGTTGCACCCGAAATGCTTGTACACAAAGGACCTGCCAGAGTATTTGATTCTGAAGAAGAGGCGATTGAAGCTATCTATAATTCCAGGATCAAATCGGGCGATGTTGTTGTTATCAGATATGAAGGTCCCTCAGGCGGCCCCGGTATGAGAGAAATGCTTTCTCCTACCTCGGCTATCTGCGGTATGGGACTTGACAAAGAGGTTGCTCTTATAACCGACGGACGCTTCTCAGGTGCTACCAGAGGTGCATCCATCGGCCATGTTTCTCCCGAAGCGGCAAACGGCGGAGCGATTGCCTATGTAAAAGAGGGAGATATTATCAGTATAGATATTCCCAACTATACAATTAACCTTGAGGTTTCCGAAGAAGAAATGGCACAGCGCCGTGCAACCATGGAAATCAAAAAGCGCGAAGTAAAAGGCTATCTCAAGAGATATTCCAAGCTTGTTTCTTCGGCAGACAAGGGCGCGATAGTGGAATAAAGGAGATTATAATGAAACAGATAAAGATTTTTGACACCACTCTGCGTGACGGCGAGCAGTCTCCGGGCTGCAGCATGAACCTTGAAGAAAAGATCGAGGTTGCCAAGCGTCTTGAAAAATTAAGAGTTGATGTTATAGAAGCAGGCTTTGCTATTTCTTCAAAGGGTGACTTTGAGTCTGTTCAAACTATAGCAAATACAGTGAAGGATTGTACCGTAGCTTCTCTTGCAAGAGCTACTATGGGTGATATTGATGCCGCATACGAAGCAGTTAAAGGTGCAGTTGATCCCAGGATCCATCTCTTTATCGCAACTTCCCCTCTCCATATGGAGTACAAATTAAAGATGACACCGGAGCAGGTTCTTGAAAAAACCGCAGCTATGGTCAAGTATGCATCCAACTACTGTTCAAATGTGGAATTCAGCTGTGAGGATGCTACCAGAAGTGATTATGACTTTATGTGTAAGGTAGTTGATGCGGCAATAAAGAACGGTGCCACCGTTATCAATCTTCCCGATACTGTTGGTTATTCAACACCCGAAGAAATTCGAGCAATGTTTGAATATATTATAGGTAATGTTGAAAATTCGGATAAGGTTGAATTTTCTACTCATTGCCATAATGACCTCGGTATGGCGGTTGCAAATGCGCTTGCATCGATTCAGGGCGGTGCGTTACAGGTTGAATGTACTATTAACGGTATAGGTGAGCGTGCAGGTAACGCTTCTCTTGAAGAGGTTGTAATGGCACTCAAAACCCGTCCCGATTTCTTCGGTGCGGATACACGAATCGACACAACAAAGATTTCCCGTGCATCAAAAACCATTTATAAGATCATCGGTCAGTCTGCACCTCTCAACAAGCCTATCGTTGGTAAGAATGCATTTGCTCATGAATCGGGTATTCACCAGCACGGTGTTCTTGCAAACAAGCTTACTTATGAAATTTTAACTCCCGAATCTGTTGGTATAACCGAAAACAAAATGGTTCTCGGCAAGCATTCGGGTAAGCATGCATTTGAAGCAAGATTAAAGGAGCTCGGATACGAGCTTGCCCCGGAAGAGCTTCTTTCGGCATTTGAAAACTTCAAGGCTCTTTGCGATAAAAAGAAGGTTGTAAACGATCTTGATATAGAAGCACTTGTAACAAGTAAGGCAAGCGAAGAGGAAGGCTACAAGCTTGTTCGCTTTGATGTTCATGCAGGCAACCACACTACTGCTACAAGTACAATCAAGCTTGCACACGGTGAAGATATCATCGAGGATGTATGCCTTGGTGACGGTCCCGTTGATGCTGCATTCAATGCTATCGATAAGATAGTTTGTCCTCCCGAACATACCTTTGATGTATATACCATCAACTCTGTTTCCGAAGGTAAGGATACAATGGGTGAGGTTATGGTTAAGTTAAAGGCAAACGGCAAGAGCTTCAATGGCAGAGGACTTTCAACAGACATTTTGGAAGCAAGTATTCTTGCTTACCTTAATGCCATAAACAAACTTATTGCTTATAAAGCATAGGAGATAAAATTATGGGTATGACAATGACTCAAAAGATCCTTGCAAAGCATGCGGGACTTGACTCTGTAGTAGCAGGTCAGCTTGTTTTGGCGGATCTTGATATGGTGCTGGGAAATGATATCACATCTCCCGTTGCCATTGCCGAATATAATAAGCTCGGCTGCGAAAAAGTATTTAATAAAGAGAAAATTTCCCTTGTAATGGACCACTTTGCTCCCAATAAGGATATAAAGGCGGCAACTCAGTGCAAGATGTGCCGTGAGTTTGCAGGGGATATGGATATAGTTAATTTTTACGATGTAGGCGAAATGGGTATCGAGCATGCGCTTCTTCCCGAAAAAGGTCTTGTTACTGCAGGAGATGTGGTAATAGGTGCCGATTCCCATACCTGTACCTACGGTGCACTCGGTGCATTTTCCACAGGTGTAGGTTCAACCGATATGGCATGCGGAATGGCGGTAGGCAAGGCATGGTTCAAGGTTCCTTCCGCTATCAAGTTTGTACTTAAAGGCAAACTCAATAAATTCGTTTCGGGTAAGGATGTTATCCTTCACATCATCGGTATGATAGGTGTGGACGGAGCTCTTTACAAGTCTATGGAATTTGTAGGCGAGGGTGTACATAATTTAAGTGTTTCCGACCGTCTTTGCATGGCTAATATGGCAATCGAGGCAGGCGGTAAGAACGGTATCTTTGAGGTAGATGATAAAACTATCGAATATCTTAGACAAGTAGGCGCAAAAGAGCCCACCGTTTATGCACCCGATGAAGATGCGGTATATGACGAGGTTTATGAAATAGATCTTGGCGAAATCAAGTCCACCGTATCCTTCCCCCACCTTCCCGAAAATACACATACCTTTGACGAAATTGACGAGATCAGGATCGATCAGGTAGTAATCGGCTCATGTACCAACGGCAGACTTTGTGATCTTGCAGCAGCTGCTGAAATTATGGCAGGCAAAAAGGTTGCAAAGAATGTTCGTTGTATCATCATCCCTGCAACACAGAAGATATATCTTGAAGCAATGGAAAAGGGATATTTAAAGACCTTTGTTGAGTGCGGAGCTATAGTTTCCACACCTACCTGCGGCCCCTGTCTTGGCGGCCATATGGGTATTTTGGCAGAGGGTGAACGCGCTGTTGCTACAACAAACCGTAACTTTGTGGGCAGAATGGGCCATGTTAAGTCTGAGGTTTACCTTGCAAGCCCCGAAGTAGCGGCGGCATCTGCTATTACCGGTAAGATCTCATCACCGGAGGAGGTAATGTAAGATGAAATTTGAAGGAAAAGTAATCAAATACGGAAATAATGTTGATACCGATGTTATTATTCCGGCAAGATACCTTAATACAATAGATAAAAAAGAACTTGCTTCCCATTGTATGGAAGACCTTGATCCTACCTTTACAGGCAGAGTCAAGGAAGGTGACATTATGGTTGCCGAGTTCAATTTCGGCTGCGGCTCTTCCCGTGAGCATGCCCCTATTGCGATCAAAGCAAGCGGAATATCCCTTGTAATTGCAAAGAGCTTTGCCCGTATCTTTTACCGTAACTCCATCAATATCGGTCTTCCCATTATCGAATGTCCCGAAGCTGTTGACGCGATAAACGAGGGTAACGAATTGGCGGTTGATATGGATAAGGGCGAAATTTACAATAAAACTACAGGTGAAACCTTTAAAACCCAGCCTTTCCCCGCATTTATCCAGACCATAATTTCAAACGGCGGTCTTATCGAGTCTATCAAAAACGGCGCGATAAAGTAAGGAGAAAAGAAAATGACATATAATATAGCATTATTAAAGGGTGACGGCATCGGCCCCGAAATCGTTGACGGTGCAGTTAAGGTGCTTGAAAAAGTTGGAGAAAGGTTCAACCATACCTTTAACTTTACACCCTATCTTATAGGCGGCTGTGCAATAGATGCAACCGGAGAACCTCTGCCTGAGGAAACTGTAAAGGGATGTCTTGCATCCGACAGTGTTCTTCTTGGCGCGGTGGGCGGTCCCAAGTGGGATACTCTTCCCGGCAACAAGCGCCCCGAAAAGGCACTTTTGGGTATCCGTTCTGCTCTCGGCCTTTATACAAATCTGCGTCCCGCAAAGCTTTATTCTTCGCTTTCCGCAGAATGTCCTCTCCGCCCTGATATAACAGAAAAGGGAATAGATCTTGTTATGGTAAGAGAGCTTACAGGCGGTATCTATTTTGGTGAAAGAGGACGCCGCGACGGTAAGTACGGCCCGGAAGCATACGATACCGAATGCTACAGCGTGGTTGAGGTTGAAAGAATAGCAAGAGTTGCCTTTGAAACCGCCCGTAAGAGAGGTAAAAAGGTTATCAGCATTGATAAGGCAAATGTTCTTGAAAGCTCCCGCCTTTGGAGAGAGGTTGTTCATGAGGTTGCAAAGGAATACCCCGATGTAGAGGTTTCGGATATGCTTGTAGATAATGCGGCAATGCAGCTTGTTAAAAATCCCTCTCAGTTTGATGTTGTAGTAACATCAAATATGTTCGGTGATATTCTCTCTGATGAAGCATCCCAGATAACCGGTTCTATTGGACTTTTGCCCTCCGCTTCACTTGGCGATACCAAGTGCGGTATGTATGAGCCTATTCACGGTTCTGCACCCGATATTGCAGGTCAGAACAAAGCTAACCCCATTGCAACCATCCTTTCCGCAGCTATGATGCTCCGCTACTCCTTTGATCTTGAAGAAGAAGCAAAAGCAATTGAAGAAGCGGTAGATAAAGTGCTTACCGCAGGCTACAGAACAGGCGATATCCTCGGCACATCCAAAGAAACTCCCCTCACCTGCACAGAGATGACAGAGAAGATATTGGAACAGCTTTAATTATAAAATATTACTAAATACGAACGGTACCGTTTGCCTCCCTTTAGGCAAGGGAGTCTTGAATTGAGTTATATCATTTGTGTATTATAAAGAAATATTATTTTGCTTAAAACGATTATTAAAAAGAAAGGTCTTGATTTAAGTGCTCAATGTAAGAGTTGAAAAGACAGCAAATCCTAAAGTAAAACCCGATTTCACAAAACCCCTTCCTTTCGGTAAGATATTTACCGACCATATGTTCATAATGAACTATACAGAAGGCAAGGGTTGGTATGATGCAAGAATAGTGCCTTACGGCAAGATCGAGCTTGACCCCTCCGCTATGGTATTCCATTACGGACAGGAAATGTTCGAGGGCTTAAAGGCATACAGAAATGAAGACGGAGAATGTTATCTTTTCCGTCCCGATATGAATGCAAAGAGAACCAATGCAACAAACGAGCGTCTTTGTATTCCCGAACTTCCCGTAGAGGATTTTGTTGAGGCGGTAAGAGCGGTTGTTGATATTGACCGTGATTGGATCCCCACCCAGGAGGGTACAAGCCTTTATATCCGTCCCTTCATCATTGCAACCGATGAATTTCTCGGTGTTGCTCCCTCAAAGAATTATCTTTTCATGGTAATTCTTTCTCCCAGCGGCGCATATTATGCAAACGGACTTCAGCCCGTTGGTATATGGATCGAGGACGAATATGTAAGAGCAGTTAAGGGCGGTATGGGCTTTGCAAAAACAGGCGGTAACTACGCTTGCTCACTTGCAGCGCAGGAAAAGGCTCATGCAGACGGTTATTCCCAGGTTCTTTGGCTTGACGGTGTTGAACGCAAGTATATTGAAGAGGTTGGCGCAATGAACATCTTCTTCAAGATAGACGGTAAGATAGTAACACCCATGCTCAACGGTTCAATTCTCCCCGGTATTACCCGTGACTCTGTGCTTTATTACTGCAGAGAAAAGGGAATACCCTGCGAGGAAAGAAGAATTTCTGTTGACGAGCTTATAGAAGCGCAGAATTCAGGTAAGCTTGAAGAGGTGTTCGGTTCCGGAACTGCGGCAGTTATCTCACCCGTTGGCAAGCTCCGTTATAAAGATGATGTTTATACCATCGGTGACGGCTCTATCGGTGAATTCAGCCAGAAGCTCTATGACTTCATCACAGGTGTACAAACAGGAAAGCTCCCCGATGAATTCGGTTGGAGATATAAAATATAAGGATGGCGAAAAGCCATCCTTATTTTTCTGTATCCGGTATTATGGAGTTAGTTTCATGATTTAGTTTAGTGAACAGGTTTATGTGTACGAATTGCAGGGAAGGCTAAGGATAAAACCTTTTCGCTTTTTTAAGACATTTCGTTTGATGCACTCCCTTGATAAACTGCAATTTCATCCGTAGTTCAATTAAAAAACAAATATATAATACATTAAAAAAATGTTTTTTATTTTTGACTTATAAGTAAATTTTTGGCGGTACTATTGATTTTTTTTGTTTGATGTGGTAACATTATTATGTGTAATTATGACTATTATGGGTTGCTATGCTTATATCCCGAAATAGTGATAAAAACACGCAAAAAACACTGTTTTTTTTGAACAACATTATTCCTTTTTTATCACAAAGGTTTAGTTCTTGGTTCTTGATTCTCAGTTCTCAATTAGAGTAGAGACTGGGTTGTTTGCATTAAAATTGAGAATTGAGAATTGAGAATTAGGAAATGAGAATTTACAATTCCCCTTTGTGTTGATATAGATTGCGGTGCGCGGAGAAGCATCGCGGCCAAAAGCCGAGTTTTGCCGGCAACTCGAGAACCGACAAAATCAGATTCTCCAACAAATTTTTTCGAAAGGATAGAAGAAATGAGAAATTTCAAAAGAGTATTATCGTTTTTATTAACATTGGTAATGCTTGTTGGTATGGTACCCTCTTTAGAATTGGGTGTTTCTGCGGCAACAAATGACTCTATTCCGGGTTATGAAGGTACATACAAACGCCTTACAACTTTCAATATCGACCTTGGCGGCGCATACTACTACACAGATTTCGGTGATGAAGAACACCTTGCCGATAAAGAAAATGTCGGTATTCCCGAAGGATACTCCGGATCTATCTCGATTCGCATGTATCACGGAACTAATAATGACACCTATTCGCTTTACAGCCAGTATTTGGGTGTTGTCTATATCGACGGTGTAGCTGTGTCTGAGCAAGCGGAAAGAATGGATCAGCTTCTTATGACCATTTTCTTCTCTGTTTATAAGAAAGGTTATAGCGTTGAAGCGTACAACTTTAATGCCGGTGCAGCAAATCAGCAGGCGTATATCACTCCTTACGCTGATACCGACAGTATTGTGTCAACATTCAACAGAGAGGTGCTTTTCGGTAAAAGTACCTGGAATATGCCCATCATTTGGAGATCTTATAGCGAGGTTGCAGACAACGCTATCACAGTAAATCTTGATGCAGGTCCCGAAGGCAACGGTAAAAAGGTTCAGGTTAAGCTTCATGTTGCAAAAAGAAACGATGATGTTATTTATCAGGAAAGACTTTATACCAATGAAAAGGTTATTCGTGACATTCTTGGCTTTGCTCCTCATAGCGCCAATAAGGATGGCAGAATCTTTATCGGTTGGGCTTCCGACTATGAAGGCAGAACCTCCGGAGAGGTAAAGACTCACCAGGGTAAGGGGACAATGTATCGGTTCGGTAACGGTGATTTTACCGGTAACGACGGTGATACCCTTTATGCAATCTGGGGTTACCCCATTATGTTTGATGCTGACGGCGGTATATATGAAAACGGTACAAAATACAATCCCGATGAATACCTTGCTTATGTAGCAGACTATGCAGAGTACAAGGGTGAGAATACCGATCCTGCAGCTATGTATAGATATGTAATGCCCGATTGGAACGGTGACGATCCTGTTAAGGAAGGTTGCCGCCGTTATGATAACGGTGCAGGTAGAGCTTACGGTCTTATCAACTCCGACGGCAAGACCTTCTTTACATGGGAAGGCTACGGCGAAAACCTTACGATTCCTCCCGAAGCGGGTGTTGTATACCCTTCAGGTAACAGCAATGGTTACGGTTGGTCTCACTTCCGCTGCACCGATGCGGACGATAAGAACAACCCTTACGGAATTCGCTTCCCTGAGTTTGTGGCTATTTGGGAGCCTTCTATTACCTATCATGCTAATGCTGAGGAGTATACAGGTTCTATGCCTACTGACTGGCTTGAATGGGACTATGAAAATATTTATAATTACAAGGATTATGTAATCCGCGGTTGCGGATATTCAAAAACAGGTGCAACCTTTGAAGGTTGGAACACCAAGCCTGACGGTACCGGTGAAGGCTATGCTTCCGGTGACATTATCAATCAGCGCACAAATTCCGATCCTATCGTGCTTTATGCACAGTGGTCAGACCATAGCTTTGACGCAACCGAAGGTGATTGGACGGTAACTCTCGATCCTAACGGTGGTACAGGCGGTAAAAAGGTTTATAAAGCAACCGTTGGTCAAACCTATAAGGAAATTATCGGTACTCTTCCTACTCCTACCAAAAGCGGTTATATATTTGACGGTTGGTGGACAGCCGAATCAGACGTGTTCCATGAACAGCCCTGCGTAGTTCAGAATCCCGGTCAGGGTTGGTTCCTTAGCGTGGGCAATAATATTAATAATAAATTTGTTGCTCCTCAGAATGTAACCTTCTATGCAAAATGGGTTCAGATCCCTACGCTTAAAACCAACAATTCCGGTTCCTATACCATGACCTTTAATCCTACAGGTCCTTCATACAGTAGTATGAGTTCCTCTGATAATTTAGGTAATGTAACAGGTACGGTAGAGGGCCCTACCAAATATAAGATTAATAAAGGACAGACATATTACAGTTGCTTTAACAGCGAATATGCTCCTGTAGCAACCTTGCAGGGATATACTCTTAAAGGTTGGTACTACTCCGGTTACCACCTTCGTCCTACATATACCAATGAAAGCTATGGCTTATCAAGTAATGCAACCTGGACAGCAAACTGGATTAAAATACAGCACGAACACCAGTATGACGACGGTAAATTGATAGTTATTTCACGAACCCCCGCAACCTGTCAGGCTGCAGGTAGTCAGCTTGTTGGTTGTGTTTGCGGTTCTACCAAAACAGTAACTATAAAGAAAATAGCTCACGATTATTCCGTTCCGTGGGGTATTGAATCCCAGGCAACCTGTACAGAAAACCGTAAGGATATCTACAAATGTACAATGTGTGATCTTACCACTATTAAGGAAGCTGAAGGTACAGCACTTGGCGGTCACATCTGGGGCGAATGGTATTACGCAAACGCAGAGGATAAGCCCACCTGTGAAGGTACAGGCACACAGACCCGTGACTGTATCCGTACAGATAACGGCGGTTACGATATGTGTGACGCTATCGACACACAAACCGTTGATCCTACCGGACACAATTATGTAGGAACTCTTGTTCCCGCATACTGTGAATGCGAAGAAACAATGGTTTATGTTTGTCAGAACGATCCCGAGCATTGGTATGAAGAGTTCGCAGAAGGAACAGCTCTCGGTCACCTCTTTGGCGAGCCCTATGATAACGGTGAAGGCTACACTATAATCGAATGTATCCGTGAGTCCGACGGTGTAAATCCCGAGTGTCCTCACGAGGTTAAAACTGCAAACAGATATACAATCGTTTACGATCGGGTTCTTCCCACAGCATCCTTCGGTGCTAACACACCTATGTATCATACATACGATGAGGTAACAACTCTCGTAAATCCCACAGCAGCAAACGCTACCTTTGCGGGCTGGTATCTCACTCCTGATTATTCAGGCGAGCCTGTAACCACAATCGGCGCACAGGAGATCCTTGCTCCCAGAAAGTACTATGCTAAGTGGACACTTACCTTAAAGCTTGACGGTAAGGCAGATGCGGCACATCTTTATACCGGTGATTCATATAAAGCCGAAAATTCTCTCGGTGCCGGTGTGGACTATACTATCACTTACGTTTACGGTGAGAGTGTTGAGATCCCCTATAAATGGTGGCATAATACAGTTATGTTTACCGGCTGGACCAATTCAGCAATAGAAACCTTAGGTCAGCTTGGAACTGTCCCTGCGTATTCATTTACTGCAAATGCCACATTAACGGCGTCTTATGTGACGAACAGCTATCCTGTAATCTATATCGACGGTGTTACCGGTGAGATATATGATGAAAACAGTACTAATATCGAAAATCCTGATAAGCTTACAAAGAGTCTTGGTTATGTAAATTCAACAAACGACCATAATCCCGTAGAGCCTGTCAGAACAGGTTATATAGCAACTCTTCATAAGCTCCCCGACATGAGTGATAGTGCGGTAGGCGCGTTTGACCAAAAAACTATTACTCATACAAACTATCCTGAAGAAAAGATAGTTTATTACGTCAAGTGGACTGCCAATTCCAAGACACTTACACTTGGAGCAAACAGCGGTAACTTTGTGACCGATGCGGCAGCAGGTACAAAGAATCAGACAAGCAGAACTGTAACACATACATACGATAAGGATACTATCCTTAATAAGGAAGCATCTCCTACACTCAATGCGGACTTTGTAGATATGTACAGACAGGGTTATGAGTTTGTAGGCTGGAACAGCGGTACTGCATATAATGCAGGTACCCGTTATTCCGAGGATATGCATAAAATTCCCGCAAACTCCCTTCCTATGGCGGCGGCTACTACCCTCTATGCAGAGTGGAAGCCTAACACCTTCATTGTAGAGTATGAGCTTTGGGATATGACCACCGGTGAGAAGATTAAGATCACCGATGATAATGCAGAGACCCTGGGTGTTTCCAACTGGGATAAGATGACTATCAAGAGCTATACCTACGGTGCAAACTCCGCAGCATTTACAACTCTTGTACGTCCCGGATATACTGTAACCGGTTGGAAATATGCTGACGGTGCTACATTGAACGGTACCAATAAAAACGTTATCGGAAGCACAGCTGTTTATTATGACAGTGACTATCACGCTCATAATGCTAAGGTTGAGCTCAGAGAAGACGGTAATTACTATATAGTAGTACATGCAGAGGTTACCCGTAATGCAGCGTATAAGGTTACACTTGCGCCTAATAGCGGTACATTCGTTACCGTGAACGCTGACGGAAGCGAGACAACCGATACACTTGCAACCCGTTACTTCATGCATACTTCAGATGTTGCTACCGAATTTAATGCAGAAACTCTTAGCCAGGACTTTACCTATATTTACAGAACCGGTTATGAGTTTGTAGGTTGGAATACCGGCAAGACCTATAATGCAGGTACACGTTATTCTGACGAGATGAAGAGAATGCCCGCATTCTCCGTTCCTGCAGCTACTACACTCTATGCGGAGTGGAAGCCTATTGAATACAACATTGAGTATTATCTCGATGGTGTACTTCTCACCGAGGAATACGCGCAGGAGCTTGGCGGTTATGGCGAAACTCTTGGCGGTATAGACTATTCTGTATTTACCGATGCAAAGAAGGTATATACGTTTGGTACAGACAGCTATGCACTTCCCGTACTTAAGAGTACAGGTAAAACGGTAAGTCAGTGGTACTTTAAGGATGATACCGCAAGAGCCACTAAGGTTACCACCCTCGACAAGGACAATAACATGACAGCGGCAAATACCCTCATTCACGCAGAAAAGCGTGAGGACGGAAAGTGGTATCTGCCCTTATATGCAACATCTTCTATCAATTCCTTTGATATTACATTGAACTTCAGCAGCGGTACTCCCGACTACGCTGAGGGTCATACAACTACAACAACTATCAAGGGTCATGTAGCAGGTGAAGCTCTTGATTTCACCAAGGTTCTTGACGGACTTACAAGACATGGTTGGGACTTTGTATACTGGCGTGATGAAACAACTCTTAAGGAATATCACACCTTCGAAAGCATTCCTGCAGATGAGTTGTTCGCAGCAACGACCATTAAGGCATATTGGGCGCCCATAACCTTTGATATAGAGTACTATGCAAACGGTACTTTGATCGACAGTGAAGAAACTGCGCGTTCGTTAGGTATTAACAACTATGCGTCCTTTGCTGCAGTTAAGACCTTCACCTATAACGCAGCATCTATTCGTATATATCCTGCTACAGCTCCGAACTATACGTTTTCTTCAGCGAACACACGTTGGCTGTATAAGAATGAAGCAAACACCTACGTTAGTGATGGAAAACATTATATACGTGATGATGAGATTGATACAGTAACTGAATTCAATGACAAGGTTGATATTGTAGACGGCAGACGTGTTATCCGTTTACATATTAACTTGACTCCTAAGTCATTTACAGTTCGTGTTCGTCCCTATTACGGTGTATATCATGTAGACGGTGGAACAAACTATACTACCGCTAATGATACTACATATCTCAACTTCACATTCACAGGTGGTGAAGATCTCGATCTTGGTTCAAGAATCGCTGATCTCCACAGACCCGGTTACACATTTAAGGAATGGAATTCCGCGGCGGCAGGAACCGGAACTTCATATTCCAAGGAAATGTACACTATTCCCGGAAGTGCGATCATTCCTAACAATGATCCTACATACATCTATGCAGTTTGGGAAGCAAACACCTTCCCCATAGAGTATTATCTTGACGGAATCAAGCTCGACTCCGAAAAGGCTGCAGAGCTGAACGTTGCAGGCTTTGATGCGTTGCCTACCGCACACAAGTACGCAACTGCAACAACCTGTGCTACACTTACGAGAACAGGTTACACAATATCTGCATGGGCAGATGAAGCAGGTACGGCATTGGCAAGCAAGCAGATTGCAGCTACGGCATATTCGTACGATGTTAACGGCAAGGATTACGTAATCAAGGTTTACGCAACATCCACACCTATGCAGATGACCGTATCCTATGTTGACTCTACAACAGGCAGTGCAACATCTGCAGCTAATATGAAGACATGGTTTGGTGAAACTGTGTATGCGGGTATGACACCTATTGATTACCCCGGCACTGTTACATTCCCCACCGAAGCAAACAGAGACGGCTATCATCTCGTAGGTTTCTATAATGATAAGAACTACACAGAGAAGATCGAATCCTTCAGTTCTGTAGGCTTCCTTACTACAGCAGCGGCTACAAAGACCGTTTATGTTAAGTGGGAAGCAGACGAAACCACACCTCCCACAGGTACAATCGACCTTGGTGTAGGTTCAGCTGGTATTTCCACAGAGTTTATTACTAAGGATAAAATCGTATACGGTATTTATGATAAGAGCTTTGATAATATCGTAATTACCGGCGATAAGGGTAATAATTATATTGCTCCTACCGTTGAATACTTCCTCTCCGCCAAGGCTCTTACACAGGCAGAGGTTGAAGCTCTTACAGAGTGGACTGCAGCTCCCAACGGCGAGGCATTCAGCCTTGCAGGAACCGCAGACGGTGAATACATCATGTATGTTAAGCTCACCGATGACCAGGGTAACGTAAGCTACATTTCTTCTCAGAGATTTATTTACGATACCACAGCTCCCAAGTTTAATGTTCTTGAAAACGGTGAGTATTGCTTCAATACAGAATTCGGCAAGGAATTCACAGTTGAAGAAAGATACCTTGATAAGTTCACTGTAAACGGTGAAGCAATCAAGCTTGGCACCGATAGAGCCTATACTCTTGAGGGCAGCGAAAACGGCACAGAATATGTTGTTTATGCCAAGGATAAGGCAGGCAACGAAACCACAGTTACAGTTAATATCTATAACAGCCACGATTGGCTTGTTACAACCTACTCCTGGAGTGCTGACGGCAAGTCCTGCACCGCTTCCAGAGTATGTAACAGAGCTACCTGCGGTATAGAAGAAACTGCAGATGCCGAAGTTACAGGAGAAATCACAGTTCCCGCAACTTGCGTAAGCAAGGGAACAACAACCTACACAGCAACCTTCGCAGTTGATTGGGCAATTACTAAGACAACCGATATAGTTGATGTTGAAATTGATGCAAATAACCATGACGGCAAGCTTGTACAGGTAGACGCTAAGGCTCCCACATGTACAGAACCCGGTTATAATGCATACGAATACTGTCCTGAGTGCGGTTATACTACATTTGAAGAAACAGTTGCTCTCGGCCACACTGAGGCAGAAGCGGTTGTTGAAAACAATAAGGAAGCAACTTGCGAAGAAAACGGCAGCTACGACCTTGTAGTTTACTGTTCTGTATGTAAGGTTGAGCTTTCAAGAAAGACCGAAAAGGTTCCCGCACTTGGTCACACCAAGGGTGAATATGTAGTTCTTGACCACAAGGATGCAACCTGTACAGAAAACGGTTCTCATACCGAGGCAATGTACTGTACAGTATGTAATGCAGAGCTTGACAGAAAGGTTACCTTCCTTCCCAAGCTCGGCCACAGCTACGAAACAGTTGTTACCGAACCTACATGCACAGGAGATGGTTACACAACTTATACCTGTACCGTTTGCGGTGATACATACATAGCAGATGTGGTTGATGCACTCGGTCACAGCTACGAAACAGTTGTTACCGAACCTACATGTACAGAAGGCGGTTACACAACTTATACATGTACAGTATGCGGACACAGCTATGATGCAGATAAGGTTAATGCACTCGGTCATACTCCTGCCAAAGCAGTTGAGGAAAACAGAGTTGATGCAGAATGCGGCATTACCGGTTCTTACGATATGGTTGTATACTGTACCGAATGTGACAAGGAGCTTTCAAGAGAAAGCTTTGGAATTGAAGCACTCACCCATGAATATACTTTCAAGGTAATTGAAAATAACGGTTATGTACAGTGTATCTACTGTAATACCGGATATGACGGATTCTTTACCGATAAAGAAACAGGCAATATCTACTATGCAATGGCAGATTCCAACGGCTTGACCAAGCAGGGACTTTTCGTAGTAGAGGATAATTACTACTACGGTCTTGCAGGTGAAGATTACGGTAAACTTGTAATTGATTCTGTTTACATGATCACCCTTGCAGAAAAGCAGATCTTCAATGCAGAAAACGAAGCATACGCTCTTAACGGCCGTAATAGCGTTTACGCATTTGATGAAGAAGGTAAGATAATTGCAAACGGTTTTGCAACAGGTATGCATGTAAGAGATACCAAGGAAGAAGAACCCGTAGAAAGAACATTCTGTTATAACAATTATCAGTTGTACTTCGGTCTTCAGATGTTTACTGTAGAAGGTAAGGTTGAATTCCGTTACTTCAATGAAAATCACGGTCATATGTACCAGAATCTCAGCATTTGGATCGCTGCAACAAACAGCTCAACCAAACCCGGTGCATCCGGTTATAACCCCTACGGACTTCCCAAGGGTTATTATCAGATCAATGCGGAAGGCGTACTCCAGATGCCCGAGGGTTACATTATAGTAAACCATGGCGGTAAGTATCACCTTACTCTTGACGGTGTAATTCAGTCTCAGGGACTCTATGAGGTTGGAGAAGGCAAGCTTGTATATGTTAAGCAGGGCCTTACACTTGCAAATAATGAGTTCATATGGCTTACTGCAGACCTTAAGAACGGTATTATCAGCGATCCCGACGGCTTCTACACCTTCGGCGATGACTTCTACATGGAACTCGGATGCTTCTATGATGTATACGGCAGAACCTATTATGTAGATGAAGAGGGTACACTTGCAACTGGATTTACAAAGGTTGGCGAGGATTATTACTACTTCAACAAGAAGTCCGGATTTATGTATAAGGATTCTACTCTTTGGGTAGGCGAAAACGAATACGGATTTGCTATGGGTAACTATTACTTCATGGAAAACGGTAAGATGTACATAGCAGATACAAGCGGTTATAAGAAAATTGTAGAAGAAGACGGAAAGCTTTACTTCACTATTGACGGAGTTAAGCAGTTCTACGGACTCTACGAGCTTGACGGTGAATACTATTATGCACAGAGCAACGGTGTTCTTGTAACCAACAGTACAGTTTGGATTTCAAATGTAAATGATCTCCCTGTTACAAAGGGTAATTATAAGTTTGATTCCGAAGGTAAGCTTGTAAAAACAGGATTTATAACAACCGATAAGGGTTATACATACTACTATGATAATCTTGTACTTGCAAAGGGACTTACCAAGATAGGCAATGATTACTATTTCTTCAATATTACCAGCGGTATGATGTATTCAAGCTCTACAATGTGGATAGATGATAATGAATACGGATTTGCCAAGGGCTTCTACTACTTCGGTGAAGACGGCAAGCTCTTTATAGCAAATGAGGAAACCGGTGTTAAGAAGATAATATACGAAAACGGTGCATATTACTTCACTATTGACGGTGTTAAGCAGTATGCAGGTGTATATGAACTTGACGGTGATTATTACTATGCACAAACAAACGGTAAGCTTTATGTTAACACATCCGCATGGCTCAATGATACTGTAGCTTCAAAGTTCGGTGGAACAAGAGGATACTACGGCTTTGATTCTGAAGGTAAGCTTATCAAAACAGGCTTTATTTCAGCAAGCAACGGTTACTCATATTATTATGATAATCTTGTACTTGCAAAAGGCTTTACAAAGTTAGGAGAGGATTATTACTTCTTCAATCTTTCCAGCGGTGCAATGTATGTTGAAACCACACTTTGGGTTGGCGGAGACAATATTTACGGTGTGTCCTCCGGATTCTACTATTTCGGAGCAGACGGTAAGTGTACCGGTAAAGTTGGATAATAATCAAACAAAACAAATGACGGCAGAAAATCTGCCGTCATTTTACTTGTTGCTTTTTTGCAACTAAATATGTAGTATTGTATAAAATATGTGCAATGTAGAAAATATTGGGAAAGATACTTGACTATCCCAATTTAATATGATATTATATAATAGTAAAATTATCGGTATAAATATATTTTTTGATTTGTTCCGATTTACACAAAAAATTTTTTTAAGAAAGGAAAGAATTATGGAAAAGACAAAATCTTTTGGAATATCTAAGAGACTTCTTAGTGTATTCCTTCTGCTCACAATGCTTGTGAGCATGGTGCCGGCGTTTGGCACAACAGTAAGTGCAGAAACGCGCCACGGTGTTCTCTTTGATGCCAAAAGCGGTAAATTTACTATCGGCGGCGCCGGAACAAAGACAGTTCAATTCTATGTTGACGATCCTGAATTCCTCTATTTTGCACCCCAGGGCTTCTATAAGGAAGGCATCTGGCAGGAGCTCAACGTTTCCCGCTCCGGTTATGTTTTTATAAACTGGACCGACGCGACCTACGGAACCGGCGGATATATCTGGTGGGGTAAAAACATGTGGACAGAGAAGGAGCCCTACTGGTGGAATCCTCCCGGAAATAAGTTTGTTGCTGTATGGGAATCGCGTGACGGTGTTATGACCATGAACCCCAACGGCGGTACTATCACCTACGGTAGTTCGCAGTATGATGCTAAGGCAGGCCGTGAATATTGGCAGATCTTTTATAAGGACTGTAAGCTCGGCACATGGCCCTTGGCAGAAAAGCCCGGTTATATTTTCGGTGGCTGGCAGGACTCCTCCGGTTGGATCCTCGGTGATAATATGGAGCAGTTTGATACTTCGCATATGTCCAGGAACGGATGTGTAGAGGGTTGGATCTTTGCCCGTAACGAAAGCAGTTATAACTACAGCTACGGTTATGACTATTTCCAGGGTAAGCTTGATATCCTTGAGAACTACGCAGGCGGTAACAGAACCTTTACTGCTATCTGGGAGCCCTGCGATCATGAGGATACTCTTACGATCAACGAGGTAACCGTAGCTCCTACCTGTACCGAAGACGGTGTAGGTATCGGTTACTGTACCGAATGTAAGTACGAGGGCGAGGTTACCATTACTGCAGCCGGACATAGCTTAAGCTATGTTGCTGCACAGGAGGGCAGTTGTACTCAGAATGGTTGGAACGATTATGAATACTGCGTAAACTGTGATTACACAACCAAGGTAGAAACACCTGCTCCCGGTCACAGTTATGACACAGTTGTTACAGTTCCTACCTGTACAACCGACGGTTACACAACCTATACCTGCTCTGTATGTCAGGACACCTACACCGATGATGTGGTAACTGCAAACGGTCATACCCCTGCAGAAAAGGTTGTAGAAAATAATATCGATCCTACCTGTACCGAGGAAGGAAGCTATGAAAACGTTGTATACTGCAGCGTTGACGGATGTGGCGCAGAGCTCTCCAGAACCAAGGAGAAGGTAGCAAAGCTCGGTCACACCAAGGGCGAATACGTGGTAGAAAGCCACGAGGACGCAACCTGTACAGAGAACGGCGCACACATCGAGGCAATGTACTGTACAGTATGTAACGAAAAGCTTGATGAAAAGCTTGAGATCCTCTTCAAG
>JAFYPJ010000106.1 GCA_017547545.1 Clostridia bacterium
AAATGCTTAGTAAATATTTTGTTCCTGATGTTTTTTTTGATAATATTTATCAGATTACCCCCCAATATTTAAAAAATGAAGGCATAGAAGCCCTTATACTTGATATAGACAACACTCTTGTTACATACAGCGATCCCAAGCCCACAAAGTCTCTTCTTGATTGGTTTGAAAAAATGAAGGAGGCAGGGATATCCATTGCTCTGGTTTCAAACAATCACAAAAAAAGAGTTCGCATTTTTAATGAGGAACTTGGATTTTTTGCCGCAGGAATGGGGAACAAGCCCTTCTGCAAGCATATCCGCCGCGCAATGGCACATATGAATGCCACACCGGACAAAACCGCCCTTGTGGGAGATCAGATACTTACCGATATACTCGCGGGTAAAAGAGCAAAGCTTCGCAGAGCCTACCTTGTTCGCCCGATAAATGACAAAACAGGCCTTTTCACCCGTACAAAAAGAGCTATTGAAAAGCCTTATATTAAAAAGTACGAAAATATCCAAAAAGGAGAAAAATAATGGAAAGAGCCCTTTTTGGCCCTGCCGGAAATTGTGACCGTTTCTATGCAGAGGGAAACAAGCACACCCTTGAAGCAATGAAATGGCTTTTCGAAAACAGAATAGATGCTTACGAATATCAGTGCGGCAACGGTATCCGCACCAAGCTTGAAACCTTTGAAAAATTGGGCAAGGAAGCGAAGAAGTACAATATTTCTCTTTCGCTCCATGCCCCTTATTATATTTCGCTCTCAGGTGTAGAGGAGGATAAGCGTCTTAAAAGCCTTGACTATATAAAGGCAAGTGTTAATGCTGCCAATGCACTTGGTGCAGACCGCGTGGTTATACATACGGGAAGTGCTGCAAAAATTTCAAGAAACGAGGCCCTTGCTTTAGCCAAAGATACTATGGCGCGTACCCTTGACATGCTTGGAGATACAAAAGTTAAGCTCTGCCTTGAAACAATGGGTAAAAAGAACCAGCTCGGTACTCTTGATGAGGTTATAGAGCTTTGCAGTATAGATAAAAGACTTTGTCCCTGTGTAGATTTCGGGCATCTTAATGCAAGAGATGTTGGCGGTATTTTTGTAACAAGCGATGACTATCGCAGAGTTTTTGATCTGATAGGAGAAAAATTAGGAGATGAAAAGGCAAAAAATCTCCATTGCCATTTTTCAAAGATTGAGTACACCTCCCAGGGAGAAAAGAAGCACCTTACCTTTGAGGATAACACCTTCGGTCCCGATTTTGAGCCTCTGTGTGAAGCAATTGCAAAGGAAAAGCTTTGTCCCCGTATAATATGTGAGTCTGCGGGTACTCAGGCAGACGATGCACTTGACATGAAGGCTTGCTATGAAAACTGTTTGGAGTTACTATGAACCGTATTGAAAAATTAAGAAAGAAATTCCCCGAAAATACCGATGCTATCCTCGTAACAGACCAAAAAAACATCCGTTATCTCTGCGGATTTGATTATACCGACGGTTGCCTTTTGATCTCACAGAGCAAAGCAATTCTGTTTTGTGATTTCAGATATATAGAGGCTGCAAAAATGAATGCCGATCCTGATTTTGAGATAGTTATGTTCAGCGGCAAGAGAAGCGATTGGTTAGGCTGTGCAATAAAGGAACAAAGCATTAAAGAATTGGGTTACGAAGACCGTAATCTTACGGTATTTGAATATGAACGATTAAAAAATGACCTTCCCGAAGTAACACTTTATAAAACAGGTTCGGCAATTATCAACCTTCGCGAATATAAAGATGCCGAAGAAATGGAAAATATCATTTGCGCTCAGAGAATAGCAGAAAAGGCATTTGATCATATCATTGAATTCATAACACCCGAAAAAACCGAACGCGAAATTGCCCTTGAACTTGATTTTGAAATGAGAAGACTTGGGGCTGACGGTAGTTCCTTTGAAACCATCGCCGTATCAGGCAGTGCATCTTCTATGCCCCACGGTGTACCGAGAAACTGTAAATTGGAAAAAGGCTTTTTAACCATGGATTTCGGTGCAGTATGTAAAGGTTACTGTTCGGATATGACAAGAACGGTTTGTATCGGCAGGGCAGACGATGAGATGAAGCGTGTTTACAATACCGTTCTGGAGGCTCAGTTAAGAGCAATAAATGGAATAAAACACGGTATACTCTGTTGCGATGCCGATGCCCTTGCAAGAGATCATATATATGAAATGGGTTATAAAGGCTGCTTTGGTCACAGTCTTGGCCACGGGGTTGGAATGGATATTCACGAAGCTCCTTCCCTTTCTCCCTTGAATAAAGAGAAAAAATTAGACACAGGTCATGTGGTTACATGCGAACCCGGTATATATTTAGAGGGTAAATATGGGGTAAGAATTGAGGATATGCTGCTCTTTTACCCCGAAACTGTGGTCAATATCACAAAAAGTTCTAAAGATTTGATAGAAATTTATTAAAAACCCTTGAAATATAACGCGTAATAATGTAAAATAAAGAAAATATGTTTAAAAACAATTTGGAGGTTATATACTATGGTAACAGCTGGTGATTTCAGAAACGGCTTAACATTTGAAATGGAAGGTAATGTGCTTCAGGTAGTTGAATTCCAGCACGTAAAACCCGGTAAGGGTGCGGCTTTCGTTCGTACAAAGTGTAAGAATGTTAAAACAGGTTCAGTTGTAGAGCGTACATTCAGCCCTACAGACAAGTTTGAAAATGCTCAGGTAGAGAGAAGAGAGATGCAGTATCTCTACAATGACGGTGATCTTTACTACTTTATGGATATGGAAAGCTATGAGCAGCTCCCTATCGGTAAGGACAAGCTTGACGATAATTTCAGATTCGTTAAGGAAGAGATGATGTGTAAGATCGTTTCCTATAAGGGCGATATCTTTGCTGTTGAACCCCCCATGTTCGTTGAACTTGAAGTAACCGATACAGAACCCGGCTTCAAGGGCGATACAGCTCAAGGTGCAACCAAGCCTGCTACTCTCGAAACAGGCGCAACCATCAAAGTTCCCTTGTTCATTGATATCGGCAACGTTCTCCGTATCGACACCCGTACAGGTGAATATCTCGAAAGAGCATAAGCAGAACCAATCTGCGTAAATGCATGGGTGTAAAGTTTGATTTAATTCTTTCTTTTGCCCCCAAATAATAGCATAGTCTATTATCTAACAGTTATAAAATTCTAAGGAGGTAATGAAAATGAACATTACTGAAAAAGCAGCTTATTTAAAGGGACTTGCAGAAGGTATCAATCTTGATCCCGCTAAGCCCGAAACAAAGCTTATCAACGCTCTTATTGATTGTGTAAACGAGCTTGCTCTTTATGTTACAGATCTTGAAGAGGATGTTGACACACTTGAAGCTTACATCGAAGAGATCGACGAAGATCTCGGTGATGTTGAAGAATACATCTACGGTCCCGATGATTGCGATTGCGAAGATTGGGAAGATTGGGATTGTGATTGTGACTGTGATTGTGAATGCGACTGTGATTGCGATGACGAATGTGATTGTGACTGCGGTTGTGAAGCAGAAGATGCTGAATAATCACTAAAGCAAGTGCCCCTTGGCAAAAGCCGGTTTCAAAGTGTATTTAACACATGAAACACAACAATTTCTTCAATATAAAAAGACTATGAACTCAAATTGAGGACATAGTCTTTTTTATATACATTTTTAATTTAAAAAGGCCTTCCGAATCGGAAAGCCTTTTGTTTTTATATTATGACTAAGCAATAAGCCGGGTTCTGTCGTGTACGGTCATCTATCTTGTCTTTGCGTTACCGCAAAGCTCTGTGCCACCCATGGGATTCTGCCGGACAGACATCAGAATTATCTGCTCCCACAAACGGTGTTGCTTCGGATAGGGTTTACATTTGCACAAAGTTGCCAGTGTGCCGGTGAGCTCTTACCTCGCCTTTCCATCCTTACCGTAAAAACGGCGGTTTATTTCTGTTGCACTTTCCCTGAGGTTGCCCTCGGCGGACGTTATCCGTTATCCTGTCCTGTGAAGCCCGGACTTTCCTCACGGTACTACCTTTCGGCATGATACCGCGCGACCGTATAGCTTAGTCAATGTATTTTATCATATATGTTCTGTTTTGTCAAATTACTGCTCATATACATCTACAAGCAGCGCCTGAATACAATATCTGTCTGTTTGTATTCCGTTGGTACATGTTGAAAGAGTTATCATTCGGCTGTTTTCATTAAACTCTATACCGTCACGAACATATAACGAATCAGATCTCATTTTATTGGCAAAATTTATAAAATCCTGTTCGGTGGGGAAACCCGTTTCTACATAACCGGAACGATAATCGGTTTTATATACCGCAAAGATCCTATAGGTATAAATTCCGTTTTCGGTATACAGATATACATATTCATTGGTATCAAAAAAATCCTTGTCAAGAAATTTAATGATCTCGCTGAACATCATATTGTTCTGCATATTATGACCGTATAAAACCGTATGGAAATTTCTCAATACATCTCTGTCACAATGATAATCCGCATAGATCGAGCCTGCCTGCATATAACCGTGGGTATACTCATGGTTGAGATAGTAAGAATTGTCACTTCCCTGCAATACCGGATAATTGATGTTTTCCGTTCCGGGAACCATTATCCAACCGTAAATATCGGGGTTTATCTCTTTCAACGAAAGAATCTTTGTTTTCATTCTTACAAACATCTGATTATACACAGCCGTACCCGATCCTTTGGGACCGTTAACCGTACCAAAGGAATCAAGCAATGATATCTTGGCGGTTGCACTGACAACGGAGCCTTCTCCGTCATCAAGATACGCATACATATCCGAATAAAAGTTTTCCGCCTGCTTATATCCAACAAGAGTTTTAACTATGGATATAACGCTGATAACAGCAACAAGAGCAAAGAAACTCATCATGGCATATCTGATGATCTTATGCCTTTTTTCTTCTCTGCGGCTTTGAAGCCATTCTTCCGTTACCTCGCAGATATCATCGTCAGTTACGGTTTTAAGTAACTCTGCAAAAGAATTGCAGGAGGCAATCTCTGCCGCTGTATTTTCATTATCGGGCATAAAGTTGCCTCCCTTCATTTTAAAATTTTCTTACTTGATTTCTATTACAGAAGCATCCCACATTTCAGGAGCCTGATAACCGAGAAGATTAACTGTGGTTGCCGCAACATTTGAAAGACCGTAACTTCCGTCCTTTACAACTGTATACTTATCTGCATAGAAGTTATCATAGATAATACAGGGAACGGGATTAAGGGTGTGGCTTGTTTTTGCCTTGGGTGTACCGTCCTTGTTAAGCTTTGCACCCTTTGTTTTCTTATCTATTTCATACATTTCATCTGCATTACCGTGGTCTGCCGTGATAATAGCAACGCCTTCAAGCTTATCAATAACCGCAAGAAGTCTTGCCAACTGAAGGTCAAGAGCTTCAACACTCACTTCTGTTGCAAGCATGCTGCCTGTATGTCCCACCATATCGCCGTTGGGGTAATTGCAACGCAAATACTTGTATTCACCGCTTTCAAGCATTTCAATAAGCTTATCGGTGATCTCGGCACATTTCATCCAAGGTCTCTGCTCAAAAGGAACAACATCGGAGGGGATCTCGATATATGTTTCAAGCTCCTCGCTGAACTTACCGCTCTTGTTACCGTTCCAGAAGTAGGTAACATGGCCGTATTTCTGGGTTTCGGAAATTGCCAACTGCTTTATACCTGTATCTGCAAGGTATTCACCCATTGTATTTGTAATTTCGGGAGGATTTACAAGGTAACGGGAAGGAATATGAAGGTCACCGTCATATTCAAGCATTCCCGCATACATGATCTTGGGGAAACGTACACGGTCAAACTTATCAAAGCTTTCGGATTCAAAAGCAACACTTATTTCAATTGAACGGTCACCTCGGAAATTAAAGAAAATCACACTGTCATTATCTTCAATAGTACCAACAGGTTTGCCGTTATGCGCAATAACAAAGGGATCAAGATCCTGGTCTATTGCACCTGTGTTTGCGCGGATAGCTTCAATAGCCTCATGAGCGGATGCATACTGCGCACCTTCGCCGAGCACATGGGTTTTCCAACCTGCTTCAACCATAGACCAGTTAGCTTCATAACGGTCCATTGTAATCTTCATGCGTCCGCCGCCTGAAGCGATCATTACATCAAAGCTTTCATCACGCAATGTATCAAGATATGCTTCAAAGGGATCAACATATTCAAGAGCAGAGGTTTCACCAACATCACGGCCGTCAAGAAGAATATGAACTCTCACCTTTCCAACTCCGCATTTCTTTGCCTTTGCAAGCATAGCCTTTAAATGATCTATATGCGAATGAACATTACCGTCCGAGAAAAGTCCCATGAAGTGGAGAGTGGAATCATTAGTCTTTACATTGTCTGTAAGCGCACACCATGTTTCGCTTGTAAACATTTTACCGTTTTCGATAGATTCGGAAACAAGCTTTGCACCCTGGCTGAATACCTGGCCTGAACCGAGAGCATTATGACCAACCTCGCTGTTACCCATATCCTCATCGGAAGGAAGACCAACCGCAGTACCGTGAGCCTTTAAGCTTACCATAGGGTACTTTTCCATAAGCATATCAAGAGTAGGAGTTGTAGCAACCTTGATAGCGTTTCCTGCTTCATTTTCTGTAAGACCTATACCGTCCATAACAATGGTAACAACAGGTCCCTTAACACCGTCAAATCCGGAAATTTTATTAAGCTTCATACATTTTCCTCCGAAAAATCTTTCGTTATTTTGTTTAATGAAATTATTTTACTCCAAAAATATGAATAAACAATGATATGATAATAAAATACTTGAAAAAACTTGCCGGAAATGATATAATGATATAGATATTCAATCAAATTCTATCTGTCGGAGCTCCAACACCATGAGCAATAACAATTTACACAACAAACACAGAGAAAGAATGAAAGAACTGTTTACAGAAAACGGTTTAGACTCTTTCAGCGATCATGAGGTTCTTGAATTTCTTCTGTATTTTTCAATTCCCCGCCATAATACAAACGAAACAGCGCACATGCTTTTAAATCGTTACGGCTCGCTTTCTGCGGTGCTTGATGCGAAATATTCGGATCTTGTAAAACAACCCGGTGTAGGACCGCATTCTGCCGTGCTTTTCAACTTTATCCCTCAACTTGCAAAAAGATATACCCTGGATAAATACAACAAAAAGAGGGCTTTTAAAAGTATAGATGAAATATGTGAATTTGTTATAAATCATTTTATAGACCAAACAAGGGAGCATGTAGAGTTGTTTATGTTTGATTCTTCAACAAAATTGCTCTGCCACAAAACTCTGCAAAACGGCACACCGAACGCGGCATTTCTTAACATTCAGATCATTGCCGATAATATATACGCGTATAATGCAACAAATTTTCTTATCGCTCACAACCATCCTTCCGGCTCCCTTGAACCCTCGGATTTTGATCTGTGTGTTACAAGAACAATCCACAATACCTTCCGTCCCCTGAACAAGCATCTTATAGACCACATAATAGTGGCAGGAGGCGAATACAAGAAATTACTTGAAACAGCGCTTTCTTTAGACAATGCCTGAGTTTTTCGTTGACAAATCTATAATAATATAGTAAAATATAATGTAATGCTAAATTCAACGAGGTACAGTTTATGATAAAAAGCATGACCGCCTACGGCAGAGCAACTGCTCAAACAAGCGGTAAAAATATAACCGTGGATATCAAATCGGTTAACAACAGATTTTTTGATTGCAGTATAAGAATTTCAAGAAGGTATTCTCACCTTGAAGAAAAGGTTCGCGCTTATATACAGAAAAATGCCACTTCCAGAGGAAAGGTTGATGTGCATATTTCCGTAGAGCTTCTTGAAAGCGAAGGAATCGAAATGCACCTTGATCCTGCATATGCAGAAAGCTATTACAAGGCGCTTTGCGAATTAAGAGACACTTTTTCCTTAAAGGACGATATTTCCACTATGGCAATGGCACAAAACCGTGATATTTTCACAGTAGTGCGTCCCGAGGAGGATACCGAAAAGGATTGGAACGAGCTTTCTCCCGTTTTGGATGCCGCTATAGCGGAATATAACGATATGAGAAGCAAGGAAGGACAGCGGATTTCAGAGGATCTTATGGCTAAAAAGAGCCGCCTTGCAGAATTGGCAAAGCAGATAGAAGCTCTTAGTGAACAGGGTGTTGAAAAATACCGCACCCGCCTTGAAGCAAAGTTAAGAGCCACTCTTGAAACAATGGCCGTTGAACCGGACGAGCAGCGTATACTTACAGAATGCGCAATATTTGCAGACAAGATAGCGATAGATGAAGAATTGGTTCGTCTTGCAAGCCATTTCAAGGCTTTTGACGAAATGCTTTTATCAAACGAACCCCTTGCGAAAAGAATAGACTTTTTACTTCAGGAAATGAACCGAGAGGTAAACACCACCGGCAGCAAATGCAATGATGCAGAAATTGCCCACCTTGTTGTTGAAATGAAGGCTATTCTTGAAAAGATAAGAGAACAGATACAGAATATAGAGTAATATTATGAAGCTTATAAATATCGGCTACGGCAATCTCCTGGTGCGGGAAAGAATAGTATCGGTGGTTTCACCCGATGCCGCACCTATAAAAAGAATGATAATCGACGCAAAGGAAAGCGGCAGGGCAATTGATGCCTCCTGCGGCAAGAAAACAAAATCGGTAATTATAACAGATAGCGACCATGTTGTTCTTTGTGCCCTTGAAATGGAAAAAATCCTGAACCGTTTCAACAATATAATCAATGAAAAAGAAGATGACGAGGAAGACTGATATGGAAAACAACAGAGGTATTCTTATAGTTGTTTCAGGACCCGCAGGTTCGGGCAAAGGAACCGTACTGAACGCGGTTTTTGAGAAATCAGACAATTTTACCTATTCTGTTTCCGCAACCACCCGTGAGCCGCGTCCCGGAGAAAAAGACGGAGTTCACTATCATTTTATAACAAAAGAGCACTTTGAAGAGCTTATTGCAAATGATACCGTGGTGGAACATACTTTTTATTGCGGAAATTATTACGGAACATTGCGTACCGTTATAGAAAAGGATCTTTGCAACGGTAAGAATGTTATTCTTGAAATAGAGGTTGACGGGGCTATGCAGATAAAAAACAAATTCCCCGAAGCATTGCTCATTCTTGTAGTACCGCCGAATTACGAGGTTCTCGAAAAAAGACTCAGAGGAAGAGGTACCAATACCGAAGAGGATATCGCAAACCGTCTTGAGCGTTCAAAGGAAGAGCTTAAATTCTTTAATGAATACGATTATCTTCTGATAAATGAGGATATAGATGAGGTTTCGGACAATATCATTTCAATAATAAAAACACAAAAGCTTTCCACAAAATACAACAAAGATTTTTATAACAAGTTTTTTAATATATAAAGAGAGGTAAATAAAAATGATCTATCCCACACCCGAACAGCTTTCAGGCGAAGGAAAATACAACAGATATACCCTTGTTATTGCTGCTGCAAAGTGCGCAAGAGCAATAACCAACGAGTATGTTGAACAGCGTGCCGTAGCAGAAAAGCTCCTGGCAAACAAGGAAACAGACAAATCCATCGCTTCAATGATCAAAAAAGAGATACGCGACGAAAAGGCTGTTACCACAGCGGTTAACCGTTTAAAGGACGGAACCTATGTGATCGCAGAGGACACCGTTCCCGAAAACACAACTATGTAATCAAGTATTGAATTTCAGCCTGCAAATTCTATAGACACTAAATTCAAACGGAGGTAACGGTATGTCCGAATATATATGCGCACGCGTTCAAATATTAGACCTGCCATATCAGATAGACCGTGCCTACGATTATTTCATCCCCAAGGACCTGCGCGGAGAAATCTGCGCAGGCATTTTTGCAGCAGTTCCTTTCGGTGGTTCAAACAAGGCGCAAAATGCTTTGGTAACAGAACTAAAAAATGAAAGCGATTATAATATTTCAGAGCTTAAGCCTATACGCTCTCTGATGACAGAGGCTCCCGTTCTTAATAACGAACAGCTTAAACTGGTAGAATTTTTGAAGGATCGCTGTTTTTGTACCACGGGTGATGCCGTAAGAGCAATACTTCCCGCTGCTGCATTTTCTAAAATTGCTTTTTATTATATTTTGGGTGATATAATCCCCGATCCGGATGCTCTCAATTCAAAGCAGCTGCTTGTTTATAATGAAATCAAAACATATGCAAGAATAACGGAGGGAGAGCTTTCAAAAAACCTTGAGTTTTCCGTTGAAGAAAGTCTTCTTGCTTTAATCAAAAACAAATATGTTAAAAGAGATTTTGAGTATAAGGAGAACAAGAGTAATAAATACCTTAATTATCTTACCGTTACTCCTTTTGCAGACGATTACATAAGCGGCACAAAGAAATTAAAAAGTGAAAAGATGACCGATATTCTGCGTTTTATTTGCGAATGCGGCAGAGCAACCGATATATATGTAAAGCAGGAGTTGGATGCCACAACTCAACAAATAAAAAGCCTTGAAAAAAAACAGCTTATAAAGACAGAAAAGGTAGATCTTTACAGAAACCCCTACGAGTTTCCCGAAAACGATAACCCCTGCAAAAAAACAATTCTTAACGAAGAACAAAGTGCTGCACACAAAAAGCTTTGCGATATGCTTGATTCCTCAAAGCCCTGTGCCGCCCTTTTACACGGAGTTACCGGAAGCGGAAAAACAAGTGTTATAAAAGCGGTAACAGACAAGGTTCTGGAAATGGGCAGGCAGGTTATCATCCTTGTACCTGAAATTTCCCTTACCCCTCAAACTCTCTCGGTATTCGGCGCATATTACGGAGATAACATTGCAGTTATGCACTCTTCCCTTTCCAGAGGGGAGCGTTACGATGCCTACCGCCGCATGCAGGAGGGATTGGTGAATGTGTGTATCGGCACAAGAAGTGCTGTATTTGCCCCCTTTTCAAATCTTGGACTGATAGTAATAGACGAGGAACAGGAACACACCTATAAATCAGAAAACAATCCCAAATATGCCGCAATAGATGTAGCAAGATTCAGGTGCGGATATCATAATTCCATGATGCTGCTTTCCTCCGCAACCCCTTCTGTGGGAAGCTACTATAAGGCAGAAAAAGGAGATTACACTTTAATAGAATTAAACAACCGCTACGGAAATGCTACCCTTCCGGAAGCTCATATTGTTGATATGAGAGAAGAATTCAGTAAGGGTTCCCTTTCCGCTATAGGCTCCCGCTTAAAAAATGAAATTTCCGAGGAGACCGGAAAGGGTAATCAGGCAGTTATTTTTCTGAACCGAAGGGGATACAGCAATTATGCAAGCTGCCCTCAGTGCGGTGAGGTTATTATGTGTCCTCATTGTTCGGTATCGCTCACACGGCATAATTACAAAAGCTCTTCAAAGTTAGTGTGTCATTACTGCGGATACTCGGTGAAAATCCCCCCAAAATGCCCTTCCTGCGGCGGGGAACATCTTACCTTTATGGGGTACGGTACACAAAAGGTGGAGGAAGAGCTTCAAACACTTTTTCCGGATAAGGAAGTGTTAAGAATGGATGCCGACACCACCGGAACAAAATCCTCTTATGAAGAAATGCTTAATTCATTCCGAAATCATAACGGTGATATTCTTTTGGGAACGCAGATGGTAACAAAAGGACATGATTTTCCCGATGTTACGCTTTCGGGAGTTTTGCTTGCGGATATGTCTTTGTATCTTGATGATTTCCGCGCAGGCGAACGAACCTTTTCCATAATCACTCAAGTGGTTGGAAGAGCAGGAAGAGCAAACAAAAGCGGAAAAGCAATTATACAAACCTTTAATCCCGAACACCCCACCCTCAGATTGGCGGCCGATCAGGATTACAAAAGCTTCTATAAAAACGAAATAGCCTTGCGCCGTACTCTTGTTTTCCCACCCTTCTGTGATATTTTTCTTATAACAGTAACCAGCGGTTTTGAGGATGAATGTATAAAGATATGTAAAAATCTTTTGGTAAGGCTCAAAGAACTATTATCGCAAAATCCCACGGTAAAGCTTCAAATATTCGGTCCTTTTGAGGCACCTATATATAAAGTGAACGAAAAATTCCGTTGGAGATTCGTTCTGAAAGGAATTTCAAATAAACCAACAAGAGCCATGCTTGCTTTTGTTATCAAAGAGATCCTTTCAAAATCCTGTGGCAGGTTTTCAATTTCAACAGATGTAAATCCAAATAATTTATAAGGATATGATATGACAGAAAAAATAGCAATAATCGGCGCGGGAGCTGCAGGAATGTTAGCGGCAGGCCGCCTAAGAGAATACGGTTACAGCGTAACGGTATTTGAAAAAAACGATAAGCCGGGACGAAAATTAGCCATTACGGGTAAAGGAAGGTGCAATCTTACCAACAATTGCACCCCCGATGAATTTCTTACAAACATAGTTAAAAACCCCCGTTTTATGATGAGCTCATTATACTCATTCACACCCTATGATACAATGGAGCTTTTTGAAGCTCTTGGAGTGCCTCTGAAAACAGAACGGGGTAACAGAGTTTTTCCCGTAAGTGACAAAGCCTATGACATTGTAGATGCTTTGAAAAAATATATGGGGGTAAAGCCCGTAAATGAAAGAGTTACAGAGCTTATTTTTGAAAACGGTAAGATAAGCGGTGTTAAAACCGAAAGAAAAAGCTACTCCTTTGACAAAGTAATTGTTGCAACAGGAGGCGCATCCTATCCGCTTACCGGTTCAACAGGTGACGGCTATACTCTTGCAAAACAAGCAGGGCACAGCGTAACCGAGCTTATACCCTCTCTTATACCCATAGTAACAGAAGAAAAAGAGCCTTCCGAAATGATGGGACTTTCACTACGCAATGTAAGACTTGATATCTATGATACACAGAAGAAAAAAACCGTTTTTTCGGAGCAGGGAGAAATGCTTTTCACCCATTTCGGTATAAGCGGCCCCCTTGTTCTTTCCGCATCTTCAAATATGCATGACATCCAAAAGGGTAAGTATGAGATCCATATTGATCTGAAGCCTGCCCTTGACGAAAAAACACTTGATGCAAGAATTTTAAATGACTTTAAAAAATATCAGAACAAAGATTTTATAAATTCATTATCAGACCTTCTTCCCCAAAAAATGATACCCGTTTTTGTTAAAACGGTTGCCATTCCCGAAAACAAAAAAGTGAATTCTATCACTAAGGAAGAAAGAAAAAGAATAGTTGGAACTTTAAAAAAACTCACTTATACCGCGAAGGGCTTCAGACCGATTTCCGAAGCAATAATTACTTCAGGCGGTGTAAATGTTAAAGAAATAAATCCAAAAACAATGGAGTCAAAGCTTGTTGAGGGACTTTTCTTTGCAGGAGAAGTACTTGATGTGGATGCTTACACAGGCGGCTTTAATCTTCAGATAGCATTTTCTACCGGTTACGCATCTGCAAATGCGATAATAAATTCTTAAATATACGGAGGCTTATATGATAAATATAGCGATAGACGGCCCTTCAGGTGCCGGTAAAAGCACCATTGCCAAAGCAGTTGCAAAGAAAAAAGGGTATATTTATGTAGACACGGGAGCGCTTTACCGTTCTATAGGACTTTATGTATACCGTCTTGGTATCTCAAAGGAGGATAAGGAAGCAATAAAATCGGTGTTGCCTCAAATTTCTCTTGAGCTTGGGTATGTTGAAGGTGTTCAGCGTGTATATCTTAATAAAGAGGATGTAAGTGAAGAAATCCGTATGCCCGAAATTTCAATGTATGCATCCGCTGTTTCCGCAATTCAGGAGGTTAGAGACTTTTTGCTTGAGCTTCAGCGCGATATGGCAAAAAAGCATGATGTTATAATGGACGGACGGGATATAGGTACCGTGATCCTCCCTGATGCTACAGTAAAGGTGTTTATGACAGCTACCGATGAAGGTAGAGCAAAAAGAAGATACAAGGAACTTTGTGAAAAGGGTGTGGAAACCACCTTTGAGGAGGTTCTTTCGGATATGATAAAACGAGATAAGGCCGATTCCACCCGTGAAATAGCTCCCGCTGTTCCCGCCGCAGATGCAGTATTTTTTGACAACACCGAATTCGGAATTGAAGAAAGCGTTGATGAAATAATAAAAATAATAGACAACGCTATTGCAAAAAGAGGTTGAAAATGAGCTTACATTCATTTCTTCGCACATTGTTTGCACCCCTAATGCGAGTTGTATTCCGTATACACACCCACGGTGCAGAAAACATACCCTCAGAAGGTGCTCTTATGGTTTGTTCAAACCATATTTGTGCTGCCGATGTTATATTTATTTCGGCTTCGGTCAAAAAAAGAGAGATCCGTTACATGGCAAAGGCAGAGGTTTTCAGAATACCCGTTTTAAAACACTTCCTTACCGCTATGGGAGCTTTTCCTATCAAAAGAGGCGAGGGTGATGTAGGGGCTATCAAAAAAACAATAAAGCTGCTGCGCAACGGAGAAACGGTGGGAATATTCCCTCAGGGGACAAGATGCGCCGGAAGGCATCCGAGAGAATCTGAGGTCAAGCCGGGTGCAGGTATGATAGCATGGCGTGCACATTCGGATGTGCTTCCCGTTGCTATAATTACCAAAAACTACAAATTTGCTTTGTTTCGCCGTATAGATGTTATAATAGGCAAGCCTGTTTCTTATAATGACCTTGGATTTGAAAAGGGAAATCATGAAGAGCAGGTTGCGGCTACCAATATAATTTTTGATGAAATTTTAAAACTTCACGATAAAGGAGTACCCCCAAAATGTTAGTAGAAGTTGCCTCTCTTGCAGGCTTTTGCTTTGGTGTGGAAAGGGCGGTAGAATCGGTTGAAAAGCTTTTGGCCGAGAACAACGCAAAGATCTATACTCTTGGAAAACTTATCCACAATCCTACTATAGTATCTTCCTTTGAAAAGCAGGGAGTTGAAATAATTGAAGCTTCGGATATAGACAGGGTGTTTGAGCAAACAAATAAAAACAATCCCTGTGTTATAGTTATCCGTGCTCACGGGGCAATCAAAGAGATAAGTGACAAGCTTACTGCATATGCAGCACAAAATCCCTATTTCAAGATCTGCGATATGACATGTCCCCATGTTAAAAAAATACACAAGATAGCAGAACAACATTCTAAGGATGCCGACCTGACTCTGATTTTCGGAAACATAGGACACCCCGAAGTACAGGGAATTTGTTCCTATGTTGAGGGTGATTATCTCGTTTTTGAGAAATCGGAAGACCTCGATTATGGCAAAATGACCAATAAAAAGCTGTTATGTGTGTCTCAAACGACACAAAAATTATCGGAATGGGAAAAAAGTCAAAAAAATCTCAAAAAGGTCTGTACAAATCCATTTATTTTTGATACAATATGTAGTGTTACCGAAAATCGGCAGGAAGAAGTTGATGCTCTCTCAAAAAGAGTAGACTTGATGTTGGTTATTGGCGGGAAGGACAGCTCTAATACAAATAAGCTGTATGAAATTGCCCGTAAAAATCAGCCGAATACTTTTTTTGTAGAAGATGCCAACGATATTCCCGATATCAGGTTAACTCCCCACGCTAAGGTGGGAATAGCTGCAGGAGCTTCTACTCCCGGCAGCATAATTAAGGAGGTAAAGAAGAAAATGAGTGTAAAAGAACTCACAACCGGCGAAAACTTCGCAGAATTACTTGATGCATCATTCAAAACTTTAAATACAGGAGATACCGTTACCGGAACAGTATTGTCAGTTACTGACGCTGAAGTTCATGTAGACCTTGGTGCTAAGGTTACAGGAATTATCACATCTAACGACATTATCGACCCCATGGTTAAGCTTTCCGACCTTTACAAGGTTGGCGATACCGTAACAGCTGTTGCAGTTCGCGTAAGTGACGTTGACGGTGTGGCAACATTAAGCCGCCGCCGTATTGAAGCTTCTGAAAAGTGGGAAAGCATTGTTGCAGCTTACAACGAAGGTACTATCCTTGAGGGTAAGATTACAGAGATCGTTCGCGGCGGCGCAATCATCATTCTCAATTCCGTTAAGGTATTTATCCCCGCATCCCAGTCCGGTCTTGGAAAGGACGCTGATTTAAGCGTACTTCAGGGTACCGTACATAAGGTTAAGATCATTGACATCAACGAACAGAGAAAGCGTGCAGTTGCTTCTATCCGCGTTGTTGTTCGTGAAGAAAAGAAAGCTGCTGAAGCAGAGTTCTGGGCAACCCTTGAAAAGGATAAGAAGTTTACAGGTAAGGTTAAGTCCCTTACAAGCTACGGTGCTTTTGTAAATCTTGGTCCTGTTGACGGTATGGTTCACTTAACAGAGCTTTCCTGGAAGCGTATCAAGAATCCCGCAGAAGTTGTTTCTGTTGGCGATACTCTTGATGTATTTGTTCTTGATTTTGATGTTGAAAAGAAGAGAATTTCTCTTGGTCACAAAACCGAAGAAACAAATCCTTGGACTCTCTTCACCAATCAGTATTCTGTAGGTGATGTAGCAGCTGTTAAGATAGTTAGCATGATGCCCTTCGGTGCATTTGCTGAAGTTATCCCCGGCGCAGATGGTCTTATTCACATTTCTCAGATCGCAAACAAGAAGATCGGTAAGCCTGCTGATGTTCTTGAAATCGGCCAGGTAGTTGATGCTAAGATCACTGAGATCGACGAAGAAAATCACAAGATCAGCCTTTCTATGAGAGCTCTCCTTGAAGAAGAGGAAGAAATTGAAGTAGAAGTTGTTGAAGAAGCAGAAGCGGTTGAAGAAGACGCTGAATAAACATTAAGTTTTTATCCCACCGCTTCGGCGGTGGGATTATTTTAAAAATTCCAGAAAATACGGAGTATAATATTATTATGGAAAAGGTTTTAAGATTTGGTGTAGTTGGTGTTGGTAATATGGGTTGTTCCCATGTTCTCTACCTTAACGAAGGAAAGGTTATCGGTGCTACAATTACCGCAGCCTGCGATATCAAGCAGGACAGACTTGATTGGGTAAGAGATGAGGTTAATCCCGACATCAAGCTTTACACAGATTATAAGGAAATGATTGATTCCGGTGAGATTGATGCTATCATTATTGCTACTCCTCACTACTTGCATCCCGTTATCGGTATTTATGCATTTGAAAAGGGACTCCATGTAATGAGTGAAAAGCCCATCGGTGTTTATACCAAGCATGCAAAAGACTTTATTGATGCTGCAAAGAAATCCGGCAAGGTATTCGGACTTATGTTCAATTGCCGTCCTGAACCCTACTATAAGAAGATAAGAGAAATGGTAAAAAGCGGTGAGCTGGGCGATATTAAGAGAAGTATCTGGATAATTACCAACTGGTACCGTACACAGGACTATTACAACAGCGGCGGATGGAGAGCTACATATTCCGGTGAAGGCGGCGGTGTTCTTATTAACCAGTGTCCTCATCAGCTCGACCTTTGGCAGTGGATCATGGGTATGCCCACTCGTGTTCGTGCATTTGCTTCCTTTGGTAAGTACCATGATATAGAGGTTGAAGACGAGGTTACTGCATATACCGAATATGCAGACGGTTCCACAGGTGTATTTATTACTACAACAGGCGAATATCCCGGAACAAACCGTCTTGAAATTACCGGTACAAAGGGTAAGTTGGTTTACGAATTCGGCAAGCTTACATTCTACCGCCTCGGTATGGATGAAAGAGAATACTGCTTCAAGGCAGATGACAGCTTTGGCGCACTTGAATGTACCGAAGAAGAGGTTATCGCTACAGGCTTTACCAAGGGCCACCGTACAGTAACACAGAACTTTGTTGACCATATACTTAACGGAACAGAGCTCCTTGCTCCCGGCGAAGAGGGTATCAACAGCTTAACACTTTCCAATGCAATGGTTCTTTCCCAGTGGACCGACAATTGGGTTGAAATCCCCAATGACGGCGAACTCTATTGGGAGATCCTTCAGGACAGAATTGCTAATTCTAAGGAAAAGAAGGTTGTTAATGAAAAGGTTTCAGACCTTTCCAACACATTCAATATGAAATAAATGGTGGTTTTTTAAAACCACCATTTATTTTTTCTCAAACTCTTGATTATAAAATATATTTATGATATAATGGTATCTGTATTATTATGTGTAAATTATATACAGGAGAATATAGAATGAGCATTATTGATTTAAGGCAAATTCTTGCAGTAGCCATTAAAGCGGGGGTTGATTCGATCAATCCCGAAACAGCTCTGACTGCAGATGAAATTGCCGAAATGTTTGAATATCCCCCGGACGATAAGATGGGCGATATTGCATTGCCTTGCTTTAAATTCAGCAAGACCTTGAGAAAAGCTCCCCCTGTTATAGCTTCCGAGCTTTCCGCTTCCCTTAACGGTGCGGAATTTGTAGAAGAGGCACAGGTTGCGGGCGGATATCTTAATATATTTATAGACAGAGATGCATTTACAAAAGCGCAGACAGAGGAAGTTATTGCAAAGGGCGAAAAATACGGTAGACTTACCATAGGAGAAGGAAAAACCATGGTTATAGACTATTCCTCTCCCAATGTTGCAAAGCCCTTCCATATCGGTCATCTCGGAACCACCGTTATCGGTCATTCTATTAAAATGCTCCACGAGTTTGCAGGTTACAAATGTGTAGGTGTAAATCACCTTGGAGACTGGGGAACTCAGTTCGGTAAACTTATTGTTGCTTACCGTAAATGGGGAAACCGCGAGGAAATTGAAAACGGCGGAATTGATGCCCTTGTGGCTCTTTATGTAAAATTCCATAACGAAGCAGAAAATGATCCTTCTCTGGAAGATCAGGCAAGAGCTGAATTTACCGCTCTTGAATCCGGAAAAGAAGAAAATCTTGAGCTTTGGAAGTGGTTTATCGATATCAGCATCGAGGAATACAAAAAGACCTATGCGCAGCTTGGCATTGAATTTGACAGCTATGCAGGTGAAAGCTTCTACTATGACAAATGCGGTCCCGTTCTTGAAAAGCTGGATGCCGCAGGCATCACAAAGATAGATCAGGGTGCAACAATAGTTGATCTTTCTGAATTCAATATGCCTCCCTGCCTCGTTTTAAAGAGCGACGGATCAACGATATACGCAACCCGTGATATCGCCGCTGCCCTTTACCGCAAGGAAACCTACGATTTTGATAAATGTATTTATGTTACCTCCGCAGGTCAAAGCTTACACTTTGCGCAATGGTTCAAGGTTGTAGAGCTCATGGGCTACGAATGGTACAACAAGCTTTCTCATGTTCCCTACGGTACTGTTTCAATAGACGGAGCAAAGCTTGCAACCCGTACCGGTAATGTAGTTCTTTTAAAGGACCTCTTCGCTCAGGCAACAGAGAAGGTTCTTGGAATCATGAATGAAAAGAACCCCGATCTGGCAAACAAAGAAGCTACAGCAGAGGCTGTTGGTGTTGGCGCTATAGTATTCCACTATCTTTCCAACAACCGTATCAAGGATATCAACTTCAAGTTGGATGATGTTCTTAAATTTGACGGTAATACAGGTCCTTATGCACAGTACACCTATGCGCGTTCTTCAAGTCTTCTTGAAAAGGCAGGCGGTGTTCCCGAAAATGCAGATTTTAAAAACTGTACCGAGGAAGAATTCCAGCTTGCAAAAACCTTATCCAAGTTCCCCGAAGCAGTTGCGGCGGCTCTTGATTCAGGTGAACCTATGATGATCACAAGATATATTCTTGATGTATGTACAGCATTCAACCGTTTCTATCATGAATGCCAGATCCTTTCTTGTAATGAAGAAAATATCCGCGCGCGTCGTATCGCTCTTACCTCTGCGGTACATACCGTACTCGGAAGTGCATTCGGTTTGATCTGTATGAAAAAGACCGAAAAAATATAATCTGTAAGCCAAAAACTGCTTTTAATATAAAAGATAAAATAAAAAATTAAGGAGATATATAACCATGTCCGGACATTCCAAATGGAGTAATATTAAACATAAGAAAGAAAAAAGTGACGCTGCCAAGGCGAAGGTGTTTACCAAGGTAGGTAAGGAAATTGCCGTAGCAGTTAAGGCGGGCGGTCCCGATCCTGTTTCAAACTCAAAGTTAAAGGAGCTTATTGCTAAAGCTAAATCTTTAAATGTACCCAATGATAATATTGACAGAATCATCAAAAAATCCTCCGGTGCCGATGCTGTTGATTATGAAGAGATCACTTACGAAGGCTACGGCCCCAACGGTATCGCAGTTATCGTTGAAGCAACTACCGATAACCGTAACCGTACCGGCGGTAATGTAAGACATTTCTTTGACAAGTACGGCGGAAACCTCGGTCAGAGCGGATGTGTATCCTTTATGTTTGAAGATAAGGGTGTTATCATTGTTGAAAAGGAAAGCGGCGCCGACGAGGACAAGCTTATGGAGGACTCTCTTGAAGCAGGTGCTGAAGATTTCATTGCAGATGAAGATGTATTCGAGATCTACACCGTTCCCGCAGATCTTATGGCAGTTAAGGAAGATCTTGAAGCAAAGGGTTACACAATTGCTTCCGCTGAAAAGGATAAAATTCCTTCAAACTATGTAACTTTAACAGATGAAGACGATATCAAGAAGATGAACCTTCTTATCGAGCATCTTGAAGAGGATGACGATATCTCTGAAATCTATCACAACTGGGAAATCAGCGAATAATCGGCAAATTACCGAAATAATCAATAAATTAAAAATACCGGGGGAGAATTATTTCTCCCCCGTTTCAGGATATTTTATGAATAATAAAGTTTGTTATATCATTGGTGCCTGTGATTTTTCCGAAAGCATTTCTCCTTTTGATGGTGATTATGTTATAGCCGCTGACGGCGGCTATAAAAGTCTTTTGGAAAATGGAATCAAACCAAACGCGGTAATGGGCGATTTTGATTCATTGGGATATATACCAAAACATGAAAACTTAATAAAGCATCCCACCGAAAAGGATGATACCGATACTGCTCTTGCATTGAATTACGGGTTTTCATTGGGTTATCGCAAATTTCTCATTTTTGGCGGCATCGGCGGCAGATTGGATCATACCCTTGCCAACATGCAAACAATTTTGGGAATGAAACGCAGGGGATGTGAATGTTATCTTGTTGGTAACGGAACCGTTATTACAGCTATTGAAAACGAAAGCTTTACTTTTTCGGGAAATGAAAAGGGTTACCTTTCACTTTTTGCCGCTAATGGCATTGCGCAGGGAGTTACATTGGTAAACTTAAAATATCCCCTTGACAATGCAACTCTTTACCCCGATATTACCCTTGCTGTAAGTAACGAATTTATCACAGAAAAGGCAACAGTTACTACAAAGGGAGCATTGTATATGCTTTGGTACGAGGATTTTAAAGATAAGGAGGGCAGTATTTATGAAAATAAGCGGTGCAATATTTGATATGGACGGTACACTTATTGATTCCATGCCGTTATGGAATAATCTTGTTCGGGACTTTCTTATGGATCACGGAATTGAAGAATCAAAAGAACTTCACGAAAAAATGATGACCATGACTCTGGATACCTCAACACAGTATATCCATGACAATCTTCTTGGTGACCTTTCGGTAGAAGAATTAAAAAAGCAAATAGAAGAAAAGGTATGGACTGCCTACAGCGAAACCATACCCGTAAAACACGGAGTTAAGCCCTTCCTTTTCGCTTTACGCAATAAGGGTGTAAGAATGTGTATTGCTACCTCAAGCCCCAGAATATTGGCAGAGGTGGTTTTAAAAAGACTTAATCTGATACATTATTTTTGCTTTATCTTTACCTGCGATGAATTGAAAACCACAAAAAACTCGCCCGATATCTATCTCCGTGCCCACGATATCCTCGGTACTCCAAAAGAAACTACATATGTTTTTGAAGATGCAATACACGCTGTTAAAACAGCAAAATCCGCAGGATTCAAGGTGGTAGGTGTAGAAGATAACAGTATGACCGAATTCAGAAACGAAATAAAGGAAATCTGCGATATATATGTAAAGGATTACGATGATTTCCGCGGTCAGGTATAATTATTGAATAAAACAAAAACAGGATTTTCATCCTGTTTTTTTAATATATAGAAATTTCTCCACCTCGTGAGACTAAATAATCACTTAATTACAATAGTCAAGGCGGAATTCGGTGCGCCCGGCGGCGCCTTTATTTGTTTGTATATTCTCTTTTAACCCTTAATCGGTTAATAGCTCTTGCCATTCTCACCTGAGCTGCATAATAATCCTGAATACTTCTCTTTTGGAGAATTTCTTCTTCGGCTTCCTCTGCGGCTCGGCGCACAATATTTTCATCTATTTCCTCAGGATACTCCGCTGTATCCACAAGCAAAAGCACATGGTTATTTTCCACCTTTGCAATTCCCTGCGAAACTGCGGCAATTATTCTTTCGCCCGAGGGAACAGTGAATTTAAGTGTACCGGGAACAATGGCGCATATAACATTGCTATGCTTTGCCTGAATTCCGTACTGCCCCTGTGTTGTGGGTATAACAAGAGAGGTGCAATCCCCTTCATAAAAGGGTTTATCCGAAGCAAGAACCTCTAATTTGAAGCTGTTCATCAGATCTCACCGGCCTTTATCTTTTCTGCCTTGGCATACACATCCTCAAGAGTGCCTACATTGTAGAATGCAAGCTCCGGCAAAGAATCAAGCTCACCCTCAACTATTGCTTTAAAGCCTCTCAAGGTTTCTTTCAAAGGTACATATACGCCCGGAATTCCCGTAAACTTTTCGGCAACATGTATAGGCTGTGCAAGAAATCTCTGTATTCTTCTGGCTCTTGCAACCGTACGCTTATCTGCTTCACTCAATTCATCCATACCTAAAATTGCAATGATATCCTGCAATTCGCTGTATTTCTGTAAGATTTCCTGAACCCGCCTTGCAATATTATAATGCTCCTCACCGATTATGGTGGCTTCAAGGATCCTTGAGGTAGATTCAAGAGGATCAACTGCAGGATAAATACCCTGCTCTGCTATTTTTCTGCTTAAAACGGTTGTAGCATCAAGATGCGAGAAGGTTGTTGCGGGTGCAGGGTCTGTAAGGTCATCTGCCGGAACATAAACCGCCTGAACCGATGTTACCGATCCGCGTTTTGTGGATGTAATTCTTTCCTGCAATGCACCCATTTCTTCAGCCAGGGTTGGTTGATAGCCAACCGCAGAAGGCATTCTGCCAAGCAAGGTAGAAACCTCACTTCCTGCCTGCACAAATCTGAATATATTATCTATAAATAAAAGCACATCCTTGTTTTCTCTGTCACGGAAATATTCCGCCATTGTAAGTCCGGACAAGGCAACCCTCATTCTTACACCGGGAGATTCATTCATCTGCCCGAAAACAAGGGCAGTTTTATCCATAACTCCGCTTTCACGCATTTCTCTCCAAAGATCGTTACCCTCTCTGGAACGCTCACCGACACCTGTAAAAACCGAATATCCTCCGTGTTCGGTGGCAACATTATGAATAAGCTCCTGGATCAAAACCGTTTTTCCAACACCGGCACCGCCGAAAAGACCGATCTTGCCCCCCTTGGGATAGGGCTCCAACAGATCTATGACCTTTATACCTGTTTCAAGAATTTCAACGGCAGGACTCTGTTCGTCAAAAGACGGAGCTTCGCGGTGGATATTCCAATGCTCTGCGCGATCATCTATAGGATCACTTCCGTCTATAGGATCTCCAAACACATTGAACATTTTACCAAGTACCGCTTCGCCAACGGGAACTCTTATATTATTTCCCGTAGCATTTACTTCCATGCCGCGGAAAAGACCTTCACTTTCAGAAAGCATAATGGAACGAACTACTCCGTTGCCAATATGCTGAGCAACCTCCATCACTCTCTTTTCACCGTTACAAAAAACGGTAAGCGCTTCTTTTATCTTGGGCAGTTTGCCCTTTTCAAAAGCAACATCTACAACAGAACCTGAAATTTGTACTATCTTTCCTTTTATCATAAGGGCATACCTCCTTTTGATTTTTTTCTCATTGCCGCCGCACCCGATGAAACCTCGGTTATTTCCTGAGTTATGGCACTTTGGCGTATATGATTATACTGAACAGAAAGCTCATCAAGTAATTTCTGCGCATTTCTGTTTGCCGCATCCATTGCGTTCATTCGTGAATTCTGTTCACTGCAAAAGCTGTCTATAAGTGCGCTGTAAATGAATCCCGCAACATAGCTGGGAACAATGTTGTCAAGCACAACCTCCATGGAGGGATCGAACTCAAAGGGCACCTTGACCTGTTTTTCGTGGGAATCCGGCACTATAAACTGAGCACGGTGAAAGGGCAAAAGTCGGCTTGACACTGCCTGGGATTCAATTGCACCCTTCATATCTGTATATATTACAAAAATTTTAGAAAGCTCTGAACGGTTAAACAAATCAAGCAAAAGCTCCGCTATAACACGCGCGCGATGGATCGTTGGATTTTGCGCTGTGTATAAAAAGCTCTTTTCGATGGGAATATTATGGGAAGTAAAATAATGCCTTCCGTATTCACCAACAACAAAAAGCTTTGGATCGGGATGCTCCTGCATAAGCCTCATTGCTTCCTTGATAACATTTTGGTTATAAGCTCCCGCCAAACCCTTATCTGCCGTTATAACAAGATAACCGTAAGAACCGGGTAATTCATGTTCACCGGTTACGGGATAAAAGTATTTACTGTCCACATTTTCGGATGTGCGGAATATTCGCTTTATCTCACCCTGAATAGCATTGAAATACGGACGGGAACTATCCAGCTCCGCCTTGGCCTTTCTGAGCTTTGTGGAAGCGATAAGATACATCGCGTTAGTTATCTTCTGCGTATCCTTAACGCTGTTAATACGGCTTTTTATTTCCTTTGTGGTTGCCATTATCCTCGCTCCTGCAAATATTTCTTAGCTATCTTGATAATTTCCTCTTTATCCTCATCCAAAAGAATTCCTGTATCTTCAAGACGGGTTGTAATATCAAAATGACTTTCTTCAAATAATGCCAACAGCTCCAAGATAACATCTTTCACCTGATCCTCTGGAACATCCTGTAATGTATGACTTAAAACTACTATAAGAATAATAACCTGCTCATACTGCTTATAAGGCTTGTACTGATCCTGCTTGAGCATCTGCATAAGTCCCTGACCGTAGGTGAGCTGGCGTTTGGTGGCTTCATCAAGATCACTTGCGAACTGGGTAAACACTTCCATTTCCCTGTACTGTGCAAGGTCAAGACGAATTGCACCCGCCGCCTTTTTCATTGCCTTTGTTTGCGCATCACCGCCAACACGGGATACAGAAAGACCAACATTAACCGCAGGACGCTGACCCGCAAAAAAGAGATCACTTTCGAGGAAGATCTGACCGTCGGTTATAGAAATTATATTTGTAGGAATATATGCGGAAACATCTCCCGCCTGAGTTTCAACTATGGGAAGCGCAGTCATACTGCCTCCCCCTCTTTTTTCATTAAGATGTGCGCTTCTCTCCAATAATCTTGAATGGAGATAGAAAACATCACCCGGATAAGCCTCTCTGCCCGGTGCTCTTTCAAGCAAAAGGCTCAGAGAACGGTATGCAATAGCATGCTTTGAAAGATCATCGTAAACTATAAGCACATCCTTGCCCTTTTCCATGAAGTATTCACCCAAAGCACAACCTGCATAGGGTGCAATATACTGCAAGGGTGCCGGATCTGAGGCGGATGCGTTAACAACAACGGTATAGTCCATTGCTCCGTGATTACGGAAATTCTGTACCAGCTGTGCTACAGAGCTTGCCTTTTGACCTATGGTAACATAAATGCAGATTACATCCTTGCCTTTCTGATTCAGAACTGTATCAATTGCAATAGCACTTTTACCCGTTTGACGGTCTCCGATTATCAGCTCACGCTGCCCCCTGCCTATAGGAAACATGGAATCTATTGCAAGAATACCAGTTTCAAGCGGAGTATCAACAGACTGACGGTCTATTATACCGGGAGCGGGATTTTCCAAGGAACGGTATTCTTCATAGTATATCTTTCCCTTGCCGTCTATAGCTTTACCAAGAGCATTTACAACTCTGCCAAGGTACTCATCGCCAACACCTATACCTGCAACCTTACCTGTTCTTCTTACAATACTGCCTTCAACTATTTCAGAATCATCTCCGAACAGCATACAGCCTATTTCATTGGGACGAAGCTCCTGAGCCATTCCCCGTATACCGGATGAAAATACAAGTATCTCACCGTAGCAAACATTATCAAGTCCCGATACGGTGGCAATACCATCTCCAACGGTAATAACTCTTCCCTCTTCATAGGCAACTGCATCAGGATTCCACTTTTCCATGGCATCCTTTAAAAGAGGTATAATGTTATCTTCTTTAAATTTAAGCTTATGAAGTGCATCCTTTAACTGAAGTAATCTACCCTCGTTACTCCAATCATACACCTCGCTTCCAACCTTGAGCCTGAAGCTTCCTTCGGAAAGGTCGGTCTGTTTCCAGATTATAGAATAACTTTCCCCGTATTTCTTTTCAAGGAATTCCACAAAGCGTTTTTCCTGAATTTTGCTTGGGGGAGTATTGGAGTAAAGCAACGCTTTATTACTCATTTGCATCACCCTTTTCAGCCTTATCGAGAAATTCATCAAAAGCCTTTGAGGTGCTGTGCTCCGAAACAAGCTTTTCCGCCGCACTTGAAACCATATTGGTTATTTCGCTGTGTACGGTTTTGAGCATTTTTTCGTGTTCCGCCTCTGTGTTTTTATGGGCAGCTTCAATTATCTTTTTAGCTTCTCCCTGCGCTTCCTTAATCTTTTCTCCGGTAAGCTTTTCTATTTCATCATGAGCCTGTTTCTTTTCTTCGGCAATTTCTTCGTCAGCCTGTGCAAGCTTTTCGTTATATTCAGCCTTATATTTTTCTGCCTCTTCAAGAGTCTTGTTCGCCTTATCGTCAAGCTCCTTATAATAAGCGGTACGCTCATCCATAAACTTTTTTACGGGTTTGTAAAGAAGAAAATAGAGTATGGCAAACAAAAGAACAAAGTTCAGTAAGTGAAGCAGGATCTGTTGCCAATCAATATTAAGGGGCATTTACTACACCCGCCTTTCTTAAAGTACAAAGATTATGAGAATTGCAATAACAAGGGCATAAATGATTGCGGTTTCAACAAAAACCAACCCCAACATAAGTGTTGTTCTTATTTTACCCTCTGCTTCGGGCTGGCGCGCAATACCGTCTACAGATTTGGTGATAGCCATACCCATAGCAAAAGCACCAACAGCCGCTGCCAAGCCAACTACTATTGCAGCAGCCCACGCCTTTGCGTTTATAACACCGCCATCGGTTTCTTCTACGGCACCTTCCTCTGCAACTGCTTCGGCTGCGGGAACTTCCTCGGAAGCAAATACGGGCATTGCCAGGCAAAACATCATCATTACTAAAACTAAAGCAATACAAATACCTTTGATTTTCATTTTTACATCCTCCAAATGTTTTTTTATCTTTTATCTTTTTTTGTTTTTTCGTGTGCGGGTTCGGATACCTCACCGTAGAACAATGCAGTAAGCATTGTTAAAACATATGCCTGTATAAGAGCATGAAGCAAGGTGAAAAGAACCGCTACAAGTATGGGCAAACCATAACTCAATGCTATAAAATGATAAACAAGCTCGGTTACAAGGGCACCGCTGAGCAATGCGCCGAATATACGGAAGCTCATTGAAACGGGAAGTGAAAAGTCCTTGAGAGCCTGTCCCACACCCTTCAGTCTGTTTTCGGCAAATCCGCCCGAAAGAATAACTGAGTATGAAAGAAAGCCCATCATAATAGCACCGTTTATATCCGCCAACGGCGCAGGTAATGACATTGATGTACCGTGAGTTGTTACAACCTGAACTCCGAATAACTCAAATATTGTTCCAACGAAGATATAAGCTCCTGCGGTGAAAAGATATGCACCGAGGAATTTATTCCTGTGCGGACTGTTCGACTTTGCAAGAGAATCAAACAAACCGACCGCTGTTTCCAAAATCAATTGGAATTTACCCGGTACCCTTTTAAATCGGGGAATCACAAATATTCTTACCGCAAGGCAGAACACTAAAAATACACCTGTTACGGTAAAAGCCGATATAAGTCCGGGATTCACTTCCATTAGTCCGAAAAGGCTTATTTTATTTGTTTCATGAAGCACCGCATCCTTCATAAGCTCCCCTATTGAGCCGTGATGACCGGGAGATTTTACCACAACGGTGCCAAACATAAGTACTGCAGCCAATACAGCGAATATCGCAACAGCAATTATCCGTTTCTTTTTATCCATCTTTTCTCCAATCTGTATTTTAACTATTATTATACAAAATTACCTAATAGTAGAGTATATCACAATATTATTAAAAAATCAAACATTTTTTATACTATATTTATGTATATTTTAAAGCACCGTTCGTTTGAACGGTGCTTTAATTATTGCTTTTTCGTTTTTTTATATGCTTTTAACCCTTTTGGCTTTTTTGCTTTTTTTCTTATACTCAGAACCGGTGCAGCAATACAGAGTCCTATAGACGAAACATAAGGTAACCATAAACGGGAAAATGAGCCGTTTTTTAGTATAAGAGATACCCCGTAAGATATAAGTAAAAATATTCCTGCAAAAATAAGACTGTATACAAGGGGTTTACTTTCGGCATTGCGCCCTATTACAAAACAAGGTATAAAAGCAGAAACCAGGAATGTTATCCTTGCATACAATTGAAGATTTTTGGTACTGTCTTCACTTTTTGATGCAATAAAAGCAAAAACAAAAAGAAGCACCGCCATAGTAATAATACAAATGAGCAGTGCTTTTAAAAGCAACTTGAAATTATTGTTCATATCATCTGCTCCCGAAATATTGTAATACAATATATTCAAAGCAGAACAATTTTATGCCTCTTCTTTTTCGCTTGCCTTAACATCCACACGGCTAACGGCAGAACGGAGAATTCTGATCTTTGTTCTGTCCTTACCTGTTTCTATCATAACAGTTTCGTCCTTAATGGAAATTACCTCACCGATAATACCACCGATAGTAGTGATCTCATCGCCTACTTCAAGACCGTCACGCATTGCCTTTGTTTCCTTTTCCTGCTTCTTCTGAGGTCTTATGAGAAGAAAATAGAATATCGGAATTATAGCAACCATTGCAACTATTGAAATAATATTGTTACCCATGAATTATACCTCCTGAAAAATCAATTTAACTTATTATACTACACTTACATAGCTTGTGTGTTTAAATATTTGTAAACTTTTGCATAGCTTCCTTCGGAGAATAGTCCTTTGAAAGAATTGCGCAAACTCCAATATCACAAAAGTTATTTTTCACAAACATACTTTGACGGGCAACCCCTTCAAAGCTCATGCCGCATTTTTCCATAACACGGCGGCTTCTTTCATTGCCTATCATATATCGCGCTTCTATACGGTTAAGCCCCATTCGGTCAAATCCAAGCCTCAAAACAGCTTCAAGCGCCTCGCAAGCTATTGATTTACCCCAATATTCGGGGTTAAGTACATATCCAACCTCGCCCTTAAAGTTAGCATTATCGAGATTTGCAAATCCGCAGGTTCCTATAAACTTGCCGTTAGATTTCAGCACAACACCAAAATCGTAAAAATCTCCCCTTTTATAGGCCGTCTCAACTTGCTTTAAATAGTTTTTTGTGAAATCTATACTGTCATGCGGAGCCCATAAAAGATATTCTGTTACCTTGTCAAGGCAGGCATATTCATACATATCCGCTGCATCCGAAACTTTCATACAGCGAAGTACCAACCGCTCTGTTTCTATTCTGGGAGAACGGTCAAAAAGTTTTGTAAATATATTCATCATGCGATCCTTTGTATAATATAAGTGTCGGTACTTACAATTATAACCCTAAATCTTTCCTTTTACAATAGCAAGTTATAAAAAATTTAATTATATATTGATTTACGCTTAATTAAGTGATATTATAATAATATATATGAATTCAGGAGTAGATTATGAAAAAAACACTTTCTTTTATAGGTTGCGGAAATATGGCAGGCGCAATAATAGACGGAGCAGCCACCTATGATATATGCCTTTATGACAAAGACCGTTCAAAATACGAAAGATTTAAGGAAAAAAACTATATCTGCGCTTCAACTATCGAAGAGGCAGTTATAGCAGGAGATTATATTTTTCTTTGTGTTAAGCCTCAGAATAAAGACGAGATTCTCCCGGAAATTGCAAAATGCAATCTTGAGGGTAAAATTATAGTTTCTATTATGGCGGGAGTTAAGATATCAACAATTACAAAGTATATCGGTAATAATATTCCCGTAATCCGTCTTATGCCCAACACTCCCCTTATGTTAGGGAAGGGTGTTACTTCCCTTACCAGAAACGATAAGGTAAGTGACAGAAAATTTTCGGATATATGCCGTCTTTTCTCGGAAATGGGCGAAATAATGATAGTAACCGAGGATAAAATAGACGCGGTTATAGCTGCCACCGGCTCTGCACCCGCATATGTTTATCTATTTATAAAATCCATTGCAGATGAGGCAAGAGAAGAGGGACTTGAAATAAAAAATCTTGATGCAATAATCGCCCGCATGGTTATCGGCTCATGCCACATGGTGCTTGAAAGCGGAAAAACCCCGGATGAGCTTATCAGAATGGTATGCAGTCCCAACGGTACAACAGAACGCGCAATGAAGGTTTTTGAAGAAGAAAATTTCTCACAAATCATTTCAAAGGCAATGCAAAAATGTGCGCAGCGTGCAAAAGAGCTTTCTGAAGAGTAATAAAATCCAACACCTCGGCATACCTTTAAACATAACCATTTGTTTAAAGGCAGGGACAAGATATGGGTTTTACAGAGGAACAAAAAAGATACAGAAATGATTTTATAATGCTGACGCTGTTGGCTGTTTTTGGAATAATGATTGGTATTTTTCTTTATGAATATACCGATTTCTTTAAATCTCTTAACAAAGAACAACTCTCAACATTTACCGATAAATACGAATTTTCTGCTCTTATATCCTTATTTTCTTCCGAACTGAAATTTATAATTCCTGTTTTTATCTCTGGTTTTACGCTTTTTGGCCCTCTTGTTTCCTTTGGAGTATTACTGTACAAGGGGTTTATTTGCGGCTTTTCAATGCTCTACTTCGGTATGTGTTATCAAAACGGAAATATAACCGAAAAAGAATTCCGACTATACACGCTTATCTTTATACTTTCACTTTTAATATATATAATTTTGGGTGCAAAGTCAATGGCATTCAGCGGAACCTTAAAATATGCTTCTCCCGATATCAAAATGATATTAAAGCAGGATTTTGCTCAAAAATATATCCTCACATTTCTTGTTTTATCAGCATTTACACTTATTCTTTTAATACTGAAATATTCAGTACCCTATTTCAAATAAAGGACTTAAAAAATGGACTACGAAAACAAATCTCCCAAAAAGAAAAAATTCTCACTTTATAATATTTTCAACCCTCAAGGAAACGGACAGGGTATTGAAAAAATACCTGAAGGTCCTGATAATATAGGAAAGTGCTTTAAGCTTATAGGAAGGCATATAACAAATTTGTTTTATCTTAACCTGATGCTTATTTTCGGGAATTTCCCGATATTTTCTTTTCTTTTAGCATACAATATGATGATACCTACCACAGCTGCTTCTTCCGCCCTTTACGGTCCGGTGAACGGCATTGCGCAGTTTACAGGCTCAAATCCTTTTATAAACGCACTGCTTTCAATACATGGATTTCAGGTTGCCACTAACGCTCCCACAACTCTCTATTATGTATTTCTTGCGCTTACATGCTTGGTAGTATTCACCTTTGGTCCCGTAAATACAGGTGTAACCTATATCATGCGCGCGATGATCAGAGGTCAGCATTTTTCACTTATAAGAGATTTCTTCGGTGCCATAAAAAAGAATTGGAAACAGGCTTTGATTATGGGTATCCTTGATTGTGCCCTTATTGCCCTGTTGGTTTACGATATATATTTCTTCTATCTCAATCATTCTGCACTTATGTATGTAAACCTTCTTCTTCTCTGCTTCTATTTTATAATGAGATATTATATTTATCTCCTTCTTATAACCTTTGATCTGAGTATATGGAAAATAATAAAAAATTCACTCATTTTCATCATGCTTAATTTCAAGAGAAATCTTATCGCATTTTCAGGAACAGCAGCAGCTTGTATACTTGAATATCTGGTACTTTCTGTTTTTGTTCCCTTGGGAATTATTTTCCCATTTGTTTTACTGTTTTCGGTTCCTATGTTTTTCGGAGCCTTTGCTGCATATACAAAAATAAAAGAAATAATGATAGATCCTCAAGTACAAGAGACCGCTTAATGCGGTCTCTTACTATTTACGATGCCAAATCAAACTTTTTCATTTCGGAAACCGTAACAAACCGATACCCCATCTCCTTTAATTTGGGTATAAGAATATCAATTGCCTTCGGGGTGGACGATGTTCCCGATACAAAATCATGAAACAGCACCACCGAACCGTCTTTGGCGTTTTTCAATACATTCTCCACAATATTTTCAACCGATGCATGAGCCCAATCCTTTGTATCAATATCCCATAAAACAGGTGTATAGCCTAATTCTTTTATCACCTTTACATTTTCTTCTGAAAGCACGCCTTCAGGAGGTCGAAAAAACTTTGGGTAATCATCGCTGTTGTAAATAAGCGATTCGCATTTCAAAATTTCTTTGGTTAATTCATTCTCGTCAAGCTCTTTCATGTGACGATGGGAAAAGGTATGGTTTGCCACCTGGTGCCCCTCTCTGTGTTCTCTTTCTGCAATTTCGGGAAAGCGTTCAATATTCGAACCAACCGTAAAAAAGGTAGCCTTAACATTATACTTATTAAGAATATCAAGTATTTCCGCTGTATATTTATAATGAGGACCGTCATCAAAAGTAAAGGCTATTTGTTTTTGGTGAGCGTGAATATTTGTAGGCAAAAAAGCTAATATTACACACAAAATGGGAATAACTTTACTTTTTGCAAAGCTCATTCAGATCACCAAACCTATAACCGAGTTCTTTCCATTTGATTATCAAAGTTTCCAATATTTCTGCATTTGTAGCTGATGTTGGATGGAGTAGCAGTACCATGCCGTTATGCGTATTGGAAAGCAGTTTATTTATAGCCTCCTTGGGATCGGGTTGGGCATTGTTATCCCAATCTGCATAGGCAAGACTCCAGAAAACCGTACTATATCCCAATTTATTGGCAAAATACATGTTTTCTTCGCTGAACTTGCCTTCGGGCGGACGATAAAATTTTTCCATTTCTTTTCCCGTATATTCTTTATAAACATTTTCTAATGCAACAAGTTCATTTTTAAAGCTTTCTATATTGCAGATTGCCGTCATATCCTTGTGAGAAGCCGTATGATTACATACAAGATGCCCTTCCTTTGCCATTCGGCAAACAAGCTCTGTATCCCGTTTAATTAAATTTTCAAGAACAAAGAATGCACCTTTTACATCCTGCTTTTTCAAGATGTCAAGAATCTTTTCTATATTTCCGTTTTCATAGCCTGCGTCAAAAGTAAGATATATAACCTTATCCTTTTCCGTAGCGTTTTTATCCAGATAGTAGCCGTTATATTTTTCAATAAAAGCCAATTGCGGTTCTATTTTGGGTGCAAGATTTCCCGAACGCATACAATACCAGCCGTGCGGCTGCCTTGAATAACCAAAAGCTCCTATTGATACCGAAACTATCAAAACAACACAAAGAATTACGGATATTATTGCCTTTTTCAATATTTTCACCTCCAATTTAATTTTGCGTAAATTGAAGAATAATAAACTCTGTAATTATTGCAATTTTAGTTGTCTTATGTTACAATTACTATATAATTATTTTAAAGAGGTAAGTATGCCGAGATTTTTTGTTGATAAAAATAATATTACCGATAATCAAATAAAGATTACAGGGGTTGATGTTAATCACATAAAGAATGTACTTCGCATGAAACCCGGTGAAGAGATTTTTGTTTGTAACGGAGAAGGTACCGATTATACCTGCGTTATTTCTTCCCTTGAGCGTGAGGAAATAGCTCTTGATATATTAAGCTCATCTCCTTCTGATACCGAATTAAACCAGAAGCTCTACCTGTTTCAGGGACTTCCCAAATCGGATAAAATGGAGCTGATAATTCAAAAGGCTGTTGAGCTTGGAGTTTATGAAATAATTCCCGTTCAAACAATGCGCGCAATAGTAAAAATTGATGCAAAAAAAGAGGATAAAAAAATTGCCCGTTGGCAGCAGATCTCCGAGGCTGCAGCGAAACAAAGCGGCAGAGGAATCATTCCCCGTATACACCACCCCATGAATTTTAAGGATGCTCTTTTATATGCAACCACCCTTGAAGCGGCAATAATACCTTACGAAAATGCCAAGGGAATGGAAAACACAAAAGAAATCATTTCATCCTTTAAGGATAAAGCATCGGTTGGCATATTTATCGGGCCGGAGGGCGGATTTGACGAAAGTGAAATTGAGCTTGCTGTTTCCAAAAATATTATACCTGTTACCTTGGGGAAAAGAATATTGCGTACCGAAACGGCAGGACTTACAATTCTGTCCGTACTTATGTTTCAAGCAGAAAAATAAAAGCAGTCGTTTATGACTGCTTTTAATATTTATCACTTTCTATATATTCCTCTCTCTGTCTGAAAAGAAGAGAAATACACCAAAGGGCAGCAAGACCTACCACCGAATAAATAATACGGCTTAAAAGCTCCATTTGTCCTCCGAATATCCAAGCTACAATATCAAAACCGAACAAACCGATACTTCCCCAGTTCAAACCGCCGATAATAGCAAGGATAAGTGCGATTCTATCAAGCATAGTAAAACTCCTTTGTAATTTATTACGCTTGTAGTTTGCACATAATTTTCAGTTTTTATTCATTGATTTTCGAGTTAATGTATATGTTACCATTTGTAACACTTCCCTTTATTTCATCCGGCAAAGACAAAAGCTCCTCTTGTTCGGATTCGTTTTCATCCGTTGTTGCTTCGGGATCACTTTCCTCTGTTTTGTCATTTAAGGTTTCAGGATAAATAATTCCTTCCACAGAATCACCCTGTTCACTTTCGTCAAGATATACAGCTCCCGATTTACAGCTGACATAATACTGACTGCGTTCACCGTCATTAAAGGTTACATTTCCAAATTCAACACTGAAATCTGTTTTTCTAAGAGATGAACTTAAAATTTCAAGATTTCCTTTTTTAACCTCGATCGTAGTTTCAAGCATTGTTTTAACAGAATCTATTTTAAGATCTCCGTTATTTACATCAAAATCGTAAAGACAATCGGAATTTATATTCTTAATAGAAACATTACCGTTTTCAAGCTTGACACTTATCTCACTCAGTGTTATATCATCGGAAATATAAATGTTTACTGCAGAATTAACCTTATCATATTTATTCAAAAAGAAATAACTTCTCAGGCCGCAGAAGCCGGAACCGTTCTTACGGAATTTTACCAATGAAGTAATATCAAAAGGATTGATCGTCTTTAAGGTCATTTTATATCCCGAAACGGTATAATCATAAACCGCAGGATTGATATTTACAAATTCAACATAGGATTCCTTGGCTCCGGATATAATATTAACATCGATATCTTTCATATTGATGCCAAGACTTGTAATACCGTAATCAGCCAATTCATCAGAGGTTATGGCATTACCCTGTGCATCAACGGTATCGCTTAAAAGATTAAGGTTACTTTTAGAAGCAAGGGAATTGCACACAATACAGGTTACAATACCGCCAACAATAAGTATGGCCGCTATGATAAGAAATATAATAGATTTTGCTTTCATTATCTGCCACACTCCTTTTTAGCAATATAGAAAAGATCAAGCAATTTTTCTATAACAAATTTTGCAAGCCTTGTAATACACTTGTATAAGAAAGGTGCAAATCTTATAGCAATGTTATACAAAAGAACCGAAACAAGTATAGTTATACCGCCAATAGCCACTCCAAGACCTATTTCAAAGGCGCCCAAAACAGGAACTGTAAGGGTTTCGGTTATACCGTAAATTATACCAATAAGCGAAAGTGCCGTTCCGATTGCAACACATGATATCATAGCCGCAGCAAAAGCAATTATTATTCCGGTAACCGCAACATAGGCAATTCCAAAAAGCACTGCTATTGAAAGAAGAAGCGGAAGGGTTATGGGCAATGTTAAAATAAACAAGGTCCAGAACAAAGGAGTACCTTTAACTTTCTCTCTTTTTTTCTTGCGTTTTGTTTTCTTTAACTCATATGAATCGCCATTATCATCTATTGTTACCAGTTCTGCTTCTTCAACCAAAAATTCATCCACATCACTTATGGTATATGGCTTGTCATTAACTTCAGAATTTTTAATTGCTTCAGTCTCTTCATAGGCAATATCAGGGCGTTCCATGGGATCAACTATTTCAATTACAGGATCATTTTCTTTTTGATCAACCAAAACAGCTTCTTCGGGCTCTGACTTCTCTTGAACAACCGATTCATCCGCAATATTCACAATGATCTCATCCTGTTCAGCTATCGCGCGTTCGATAGCTAAGCGTTTCAATTCTTCGTATGTCTCCTTGTCCTTGCGTTCTTCCTCGGCTTCCATCGCCAAAATTTCAAGAACATCCTTGGATTCCTCTGCCACAGGCTCAGGCGCCGGATCTTCTTTTGGAATCTCGCTCACACAAGCTTCTTCTGCCTTTATCTCTTCTTCGGCCTGTACAGCTTCTTCAACTGCTTCAGACTCCGGTTCCTGTGTTACAAAAGAAGGCTCGACAGACTCGGTGCTATCCTCAGATACCCACACTTCCTCCTTTTGAACCTTTGCAAGATCGCCGTAATTACGCTTTATTACGGTTATGGCAATAGACTCAATATCTTCTTCTGTAGGGTTTTCGCTTTCAAAATCCTCATCACTTACAGTAGCAAGAAATTTTTCCATATCCTGAACATGCTTTTTTATATCCTCGGCTGTGATGGGATATTCCGAAAGCTTTTGTTCCAGGATATTCAAAAATATTTGCTTATCCATCTTAGATTCTCCTTAAATAAATTCTTAAAAGCCCTTTATTTTTGTGTTATATTATAGTATAATATAGTTATTATATTATAGTATAACATATGGAGTAAAAAATTTCAATATGAGAATGAGAAAAAAAAAGAACTCGGTTTCACGAATATCCGAGTGTAATGAGCTTTTACTAAACTCAAGAGAAGAGATAGAGAGCTTCCCCGTAACGGTTGAAATAGGCTGCGGAAAGGGAAAATTTATAGTTGAAACGGCAAAAAGAAATCCTTCGGTCAATTATATTGCAATTGAAAAAATATCCGATGTTGCTCTTCTTGCCATGGAAAAGGTAAGAGATGCAGGTTTAACAAATGTAAAATTCATAATCGGTGATGCCAAAACCCTTCCTGAATTTTTCCGCAAAAACGAGCTTGAACGCATTTATCTTAACTTCAGTGATCCTTGGCCCAAGTCCGGTCATACAAGACGCCGTCTTACATACCGCGGTTTTCTTGAAATGTATAAAGAGCTTCTCTGCCCCACGGGTGAGATCGTATTCAAAACAGATAACCGCCCTTTATTTGACTTTTCTCTTGAAGAGTTCAGATATATGGGTTTTGATCTTGAAGACCTTACCTATGATCTTCATGCAAGCGAGTATGCAGAGGATAATATAGTAACCGAATATGAGGCAAACTTCTCAGCAAAAGGCTTCACCATAAACAGAGTTCGTGCTAAAATGAATTCTGTTACCAATCTTGAAATAAGAAAGGCGGAAGCTTGCGAGCTTGACCGTATAATGGAAATAGTGGCTCAGGCGCAAGAGTATATGAAGGAAGCAGGCTTTTGCCAATGGGATAACGGCTATCCTTCACGGGAGCTTATAGAAAAGGATATAAAGGACGAAAACAGATATGTTGTTTGCCATAATAATACCATAATGGCAAGTGCAGGTTTATTTATGGGCGAAGAGCCGGACTATAAAGAAATTTATGAAGGCGAATGGTTAAATTCTTCACCGTATATTTCTATCCATCGTATTTGTGTTGATAACAAATTTAAGGGTATGGGTTTAGGCGGTGCTGTTGTACGCCATTGTGAAGATATTGCAAGAAAAAATAATATCCGTAACATCCGTTGCGATACCCACGAAGAAAATCTTTCAATGCGCCGCATGCTTGAAAAGAACGGTTTTGTGTACTGCGGAATTATTCATCTGGCAGACGGTTCCCCCAGAGTTGCATACCAAAAGAAAATGAAATAACCGCACATAGACGGATATTTGCTTCACACTGCAAATGAATATATTCTATATACTAATAAAAGCTACGGGATCTTTTCCCGTAGCTTGTTATTTTTTGTCCGCCCCAAAGGGCGGTATTTCAGCACCCCCGTTGGGTACCGCGCTGTCTGAATTGCTTCAACACTTTAATTATATTCACCCAATGTGACGAAAAAATGATTATTATATGTTTCTTTTGAAATTTTATAATTTATTCTTTTATTTCTTGATAAATAGCTTGATTTGTAGTATAATTAAATAAGCATTTTGCGGAGGTTTTAAATTGAACACACAAAAATACTATGAAATAAAAGAAAAATGTTTTGATAAAATATATTCTTTTCTTAACGATCGCCAAAAAGAAGCCTTAAAAACCGTAAACGGGCCGCTTTTGGTGGTTGCAGGTGCAGGAAGCGGTAAAACTACGGTTCTTGTTAACAGAATTGCAGGAATCATCCGTTACGGAACAGCATATCAAAGCACCAATATTCCCTACGGTATCGCCGACCAGGATATTATTGAGATGGAAAATGCTCTTTCCATGGAAGTAGAGGATTTGGCTCAATATATGACCAAGTACGCGGAAAACCCCTGCCCCGCCTGGGCAATCATGTGTATAACCTTTACCAACAAGGCTGCAAATGAAATGAAAGAACGACTTTCTCTTGTTATAGGTGAAGAAGCGCAGGAAATATGGGCAGGAACATTCCATAATATCTGCATGAGGATCTTAAGAAAAAATCCTGCACAGGCAGGTCTTGCACCCGGATTTACAATTTACGATACCGATGATACAAAAAAGCTTATCAATTCCATTGTTAAGGATTTTAACCTTGATGACAAAAGATATGCGGCAAAAACGGTTATAAATAAGATCAGCCGTGCAAAGGAAAGCATGCTTACTCCCGATGACTATGAAAAGGAATTCGGTAAAGAATTTTTTGAAAAAAATATTTCCCGTATCTACCGTGAATATCAAAAGCGCATGCATGATGCCAATGCCGTGGACTTTGACGATATTATAGTTCGTACGGTAAATCTGCTAAACACAAATGAAGAAATAAGAAATTACTATCAGCGCAGATTCAAGTACATTTGTATAGACGAGTATCAGGATACAAATAAGGCGCAATTCCTTTTAGCGCTTGCTCTCTGCGGAAAATACAGAAATATCATGGTTGTTGGTGATGATGATCAGAGTATCTACCGTTTCAGAGGTGCAACCATTGAAAATATCCTTAATTTCGACAAGCATTTTACAGAAGCCAAGATCGTAAAATTGGAACAAAATTACCGTTCCACCAAAAACATAATAGAAACCGCAAATCATCTTATTTCCAATAACAGAGGCAGAAGAGAAAAGAATCTCTGGACTGCTGCCGAGGAAGGTGAAAAGGTTAAAGTTAAGCAACTTAACGATCAAACAGAAGAAGCAAGATATATAGCAGATTCAATACTTGATCATACAGTAAAATACGGCAGCCGCTTCAGCGACCATGCAATACTGTACCGAGTAAATGCTCAATCCAACGGACTTGAAAATGTATTTGCAAAAAGTGGTATTCCCTACCGTATTTTAGGAGGCACCAGGTTCTATGAACGAAAGGAAATAAAGGATATTATTGCCTACCTTTGCCTTGTTTGCAGTACCGGTGATAATTTAAGATTAAAGCGAATAATCAACGAGCCTAAAAGAAAGATCGGCGATACTACTGTTGATGCGGTTGAGCGCCTTGCACAAATGGAAGGGGTATCAATGTTTGAGATCCTTGAAAATGCCAATAATTATACCGCACTTTCCAGAGTTGCCGATAAGCTGAAATCTTTTGCTAAGCTTATTAACGATTTAAGAGAGATAGAAAAAACCGAAACCCTTTCCTCCCTTGTTGAAAAAACCATTGATATGAGTACATACCGTTCAATGCTTATATCCCAGGGGCAGGCGGCAGAAGACAGACTGCAAAATGTTGAAGAACTTATCTCAAATGCTGTAGCATTTGAAGAAAGTCACGAAGAAGCAACGCTGGCACAATTTCTTGAAGAAGCCGCGCTGGTTGCCGATATAGACAATTATGACGACACAGCCGACGCGGTAGTTATGATGACCATACATTCGGCAAAAGGTCTTGAATTCAACAATGTTTATCTTCCGGGACTTGAAGAAGGCTTATTCCCCTCATTCCAATCAATAGGTGAACAGGCCGAGCTGGAAGAGGAGCGCCGCCTTTGCTATGTTGCCATTACAAGAGCAAAAAAAGAGCTTTGCGCAACCTATGTAAAGAACCGACTTATGTTTGGTCACACACAATATAATCCTCCATCACGGTTTTTAGGTGAATTACCCAAGGCTACCGTGGAACATATTCCCTTACCCAAAAGAGATACTTCATCTTTTTCTTCCTATAGCGGTGGATATTCTTCGGGGTATAAGAGCAGCTTTAATAGTACATCTCCCTTTGCAAAACCAAAGCCAAAGTCTGTGTCCTATGCATCAAATCCCTTTGCCAAGCCTACACCCGCCTCAAGTGTAAAGCTTTCACCGGGAGACGAGGTGTCTCATATCAAATACGGAAAGGGTATGGTACTTTCGGTCACCGATATGTCCGGTGATTATCTCTACGAGGTGGCTTTTGACAATTTCGGAACAAAGAAAATGATGGCAAGCTTTGCCAAATTAAAACGATTATAAATTAAAGGAGAAATATTATGGATTGTTTATTCTGTGCAATTATTGAGGGAACTATTCCCTCTAAAAAAGCTTATGAGGATGATAAAATGCTTGCATTTTATGATATAAATCCCCAGGCACCCGTTCATATACTTGTAATTCCCAAAAAGCATATAGCCTCTGTTGATGAAGTGAATTCGGAAAACAGCGATATTATTGCTGCAATATTTGAAAAAATACCTGAAATTGCAAAAACAGCAGGAATAACAAACGGTTACCGCGTTGTTTCAAACTGCGGAGATGATGCCTGCCAAACCGTAAAGCACCTTCACTTCCACATTCTTGGCGGCAAACCTTTGGCAGGAGAAATGGCATAAGCAGCTATAAAAAATAAGTGCAATTACTGCACTTATTTTTTATTTATAAGCTTAACTATAAATACAATAAATACAACCAGTAATGCTATAGCAACCAAAATGCCTATAACAAATGCTGCAACTACACAAATACCAAGAAATACATATCCAAGTCCGGTTCCGCCTGTTTCGGGTAACACAGTACCGCCCTGTTCAACTGTACCGTCATAATAATAGTCCGGATAGTCAATTTGTGAAACAGAATCCGCCTTCTCCATGCTATCCGTAACACATATTTCACTTGCATTTGCATAAACAGAAAAAATTGAAAGCATAATTAAGAAAACAGCAAATATACTTAACATTTTAGAACTCTTCATATCATATACCTCGTAACTAAGCAAAAATGCAGTTTTGGGAAACTGCATTTTTGTTATATATAGAATTTTTAATTTGTGTATAAAAACATCAGTTTTTTCAACACATTATTTCTTCTTTTTCTTGAGAACAACAAGTACCACAACAACTGCAGCAGCTACAACTACAACACCTGCAACGATACCGATAATAAGACCTATTGAACCGCCCTTATTATTGTT
>JAFYPJ010000107.1 GCA_017547545.1 Clostridia bacterium
ATACAGTTTTCTGTAATTTAACTATATATATATTATAAATACAATGCGCACCCGCTGTATTATTCAATATACTCAAATTCAATAAATTCTAATAACACTTCCCTCAATTATATAAAATTTGCATTTTATATAATTAGATATGAAAAATTCAGAGAAGAGCTGCTTAGAGTCAACCCTTCTCATTTTTGATTGAATCAGCTAAAATTTAATACAAAGCCTTTCCTTCCCATGCCTCATCAGGAGTAAGATCAAGAATTTTAAGTATTGTAGGTGCAACATCCTTGATGCTCGCATTTTCTAACAGAGTTCCGGGAATAAAATTTTTACCTCTGATCATAATCGGTATAGTGGTATCTTCCTCAGTACCGTGATCACGGTCATGGCCGCTATGGTCTGAAACAATTATTACAGTAGTGTTTTCATCAGCTACGCCCTCTACAAGTCTGTATATCTCATCCCAAACGAATTTACATGCATCAATATACTCATCTGTCATCCAGCCGTAGTAATGTCCGTGAGAGTCTATAAGGTCATGATGGAAAAATGTGAAGCTTGTAAAATTCTTGTTCAGATATTCAATGGCATTATCCGTCAGCTCTTTTGTTGCCTTTTCAATACTGTTATAATATCCGCTTATAAAGCAGTCATATGCCATAGTTCCGGGTTTAGCAAGATCTCTCAATTCACCCCAGGAATAAAACATAGCGCTTCTTCTGTCTCTACGGTGAAAAATATCCACCATACTCTTAACTTTATTATAATAACCGGGATCATAATTATCAAAGCATTCATGTATTTCCGGATCAACTGATTTAAAAAGCGATACATGACAAGGCATTGTAATTGCAGGCATAACGGTTTTGGCATCTAAAGCATAAGCGCAATTCTTCATAAATTCCTGTGCTTTGGGAACTTGCTTAATCGCTGCAGGATCCATTCCGTCTGTAACAATAAGTATTACTTTTTGATCGTTAACAATATTCATTATTTAACCTCCAATAAATTATAAAAGTGATTTTCCGTCCCATTCATCATCGGCATTTATTCCGAGAATTTTTGTAACTGTGGGTGCAATATCTTTGATAGAAGCATCATTAAGGGTACTTCCCTTTTCAAAGCCCTTACCCCTTATCATAACAGGTATAAGGGTATCAACTTCATCACCGTGATCATTATCATGTCCCGAATGGTCCGAAATTACGATAACTGTAGTGTTTTTGTCGGTATGTTCAAGAACTTTATATATTTCATCCCATACAAAGCTCACAGCATCTGTATATTCACTGCTCATCCAACCAAAGTTATGTCCGATATCATCAATAAGGTCATAATGAAGGAACACAAATGAAGCAAAATCATTATCTAAAAAATCAACCACACTGTTTGTTAATTTTTTAACTGTATCTTTATTTCCGTAAAAATCCTTGTTAATATAGCAGGAATATGCTATATCATTAGGTCTTGTTAAATACTTTAACTGTTCCCAGGAATAAAACATTGCGCTTTTCAGACCGTTTAAACATAATACATCGCAAATTGTGCGGTAATCTTTTTCGGGTGCCGTATAACCGTTTGTGGTTATAGTATGTTTTTTCGGATCAACAGATTTGAATAAAGAAAAATGACACGGCAATGTATCCGAGGGCATAACCGAATAACCCTGCATTGTTGATGCAGAATCTGCGATAAACTCTTGTGCCTTTTTAACATAGTTTAAAGCATTAGGATGCATACCGTCGGTCAATATTAAAATAACCTTATTCATATTTACATTTTTCATTGAAAACATCAACCTTATTAAATAAAATACTTCATAGATATTATAACAAGCATAAATCTTTATGTCAACATTTATAAAAAATTGTATTTTAATATTTACTTTAAAAATCTTTTGTGTTATAATAAGTTAATAATGTAATATTCGGAGGATATATATAATGAAAGCAATTATTATGGCTGCAGGAAAAGGCACAAGATTACAGGAACCGGGAAACCCTCAGCCCAAGGTGCTTCGTAAAGCAAACGGTCGTCCCCTTTTAGACTATGTTTTCGATGCAATGCCTATGATAGAAAAGAAAGATATTACCGTTGTTACTGGCTTTATGAGTGAGCTTGTTGAAGAAGCATTCAAGGATTATGGCTGCTCCTTCCAGCGTCAGGGAGACGATGCATACGGAACAGGTTATGCAGTAATGTGCGGTATTGAAAATGCTAATTTTGACGATTATCACGGTGATATCCTTATTGTTAACGGTGATGCACCCTTAACCAACCTTTCAACAGTTGAAGGAATTATTGATCAGCACATAAAAGAAGAAAACTTTGCAACAATCCTTGCTGCAGATACACAGTTAAAGCTTCCCTACGGCAGAATTATCCGTAATGAAAACGGTAATGTAACAGATATCCGTGAGGAAAAAGATTGCACAGAAGAAGAAAAGGCAATTACAGAGCTTAATGTAGGCATGTATGTATTCAACGCAGATGCCCTTCGTGAAGCACTCAAGGTAATTGATTGCAACAATGCAGCAGGTGAATATTATATTACCGATGTACCCCCTGCAATTGCAAGAATAGGCAAAAAGGTAAATGCATATATTACAACAGATGATGACGAGCTTATAGGTGTAAACACACCCGAAGATTTAGCTACAGTTGAAAAAATTCTCGATTCAAGAAAATAAACATCTCTTCCCTTTTCAATTTTAAAGAATAATTAAGAGGATCATTATGGATAAAAATATCGAATTCCGCAAGCAAATGCGCGGTTATAATACAGATGATGTAAACAGGTTCATATCTGAAGAAAATGTAAGATTTAATAACATTGAAGAAGGTTATAAAAAATCTATAGACGAAAAGACCAAAATGATTTCGGAGCTTGAAATGAAGCTTAATTCATTAAAGGATAACGAGTCCGAAATTCAGGATCTTAAGATCAGAAACGAGCTTTTACACTCTGAGATCGATTCCCTCAATGATAAGCTCAAAGAAAAGGATGTAATAATCGAAAGTCTAAAGGATGCTTTGGATAAAGCAAATGACAGAATTGTTGATCTTGAACGCGATTCCAAAAAACGAGTTATAACCGCAGTTGATCCGGACATAGAAATTTACCGGGAAAAAGCAGAAAAATTTGATGCTATTTACGCTCAGGTTGATGATATTCTGGAATTTGCAAAGGAAGAAGCTCAAAAAATTCTGAAAGAAGCAACCGAATATAAGGCTGTGGTTCAAAGAAATGCCAAAAAGGAAACCGATATATTCAAATCTTCAATAAACAACCGTTCAGATTCAATTATTGAAGATTTAAAAAGAACCTTTCGCAAACAAATTAAAGGAAAATAGCAGTAATAAAGTAAAGAACTCGCGTAAGCGAGTTTTTTACTTTATTGGAATTTTTATTTAATAACCCATACCGCTGAGTATACCTGCGGTTAATACTGCACCGCCGGCAACAAGAGTATATATCAGCCAGAAAACGGTTGTTGCAATAATAAGTACAATTGAAATGATGCAAAGAACAATACCAAGGGTTGCAAGTGAATTGTTGAATCCCTGCTCTTTTGAAAGCTTTAAACCTTTTTTGCCCATTACTATACCAATAATGGAGGCAACAAAAAACACGGCTAAAAACACAATTCCGTAACAGCCTGCGCAAACACCGCAAGTACCGGACAGAACAATAGACACCAAACCGAGAACAAAGGAGATAACACCTTGTGATTTACCCGGATCTTCTTCCGGCTTAATGTTATAATAAGTAGCATTATTTGCACAAGTAGCATCATCGTTTATATCGGAAGAATTGTTTTCGGTAAGTATGGCACCGCAATTACCGCAGAAGGCCACATCGTCGCCGTTCTCATAGCCGCAATATTTACAAATCATGTTACCCTCCAAGCTTATTTTAATTAAGTATAACATATAAATCTGCAAATTGCAACAAAATATAACATTTTTAACATGAATATATTCTGCGATACGGAGAAAAATAAATATAAGCTTATAAAGGAGGTAATAGAAATGAATAACTGTAATACAAAGGCTAATAATTCTATCGAATGTACTGTAACACAGTGCAAGCATCACTGTACAGAATCAAATTACTGTACTCTTAACTGCATCAAGGTAGGTACTCATGAAGCAAATCCTACAATGTACGAATGTACAGACTGTGAAAGCTTTGAAATGAAAAAATAATCGGCACATGCCGATTATTTTTTTAAAGTATTTCGATTATTTCGATAATGCGAGGAATATTACGGACTATTGTAAATATAGCAAATATAATAATTACAGCAATTATAACTCTGTAATCATACATAATTCTTAATGTCTTTTTTGCAAAGCTTAAATTGAAGAAAAATGCAAGATTTAAAAGAATAAAGGTTATTATAATTACAATAATACCTATAAATACTAATTGGTTAAGCTTAAAAGCCTCTGAAAAATTTCCGCTTAAAAAATTCTTAACGCACCTTGTTCCGCCGCAGGTTCCGCATTGCAAACCGAAATATGTCCAATTACAAGGAACATTTGTAGCAAGCATTTTTAAACTAAGCCATTTAAAGAAAAAACCGCAAGGAACTATTAAAAGATCCATTATAAGGATTATTATTTTAATTTTATGAATTCTGATATATTCTTTCATAATTACACCGATCGGATAATAAGCAAGCTACCGTTTCACGGTAGCTTGGATATTTTAATATGATGAAAGTGAAGACATAAAACCGGAAACCAAGCCGGTAGTAATACCGATTATTATTGCAACAATATACAAAACAAATGAAACAATGGAAAGGATCATACCAACCAAAGCCATCTTGTTGTTAATTTCAACTTCCGCAGATTTCTTTTTACCCAAAATACCTACAATAATACCTGCAATTGCAAAAGTGGGGCTTATATAACCCAAGCAGCATGCTGCAGAACAGCATGAAGAAAGAATAGAAACAATACCGAGAATAAGGGATACAATACCCATTGTTTTACCGGGATCCTGTACCTCTGCAGGAACATCAGCAGCATCAACACCTTCAACTTCCACATTTACCTGTTCGTAAGAATCGGCACGAACAGTTTCTTCGTTTTCATATTCAACAGAAGAACCGCAAGCAGCGCAGAAGGAAGCGCCGTCTACTACTTCATTACCGCAATTTTTACAAATCATAATAACCTCCAATAAGAAAAATATATATTAGTAAAATTATAACACACTTATCGAAAAATGTCAACAGAAACAGAAACTATTTATTATATGTCAGAGCAGCTGCACCCAAAAGACCGGCTTCATATTTCAGCCCGGTTTGAACTATAACAGCATCCTTGTTTGGTGATGCAAAAGCTTCTTTTCTGAAGGCTTCATTTATTTTATATTCCATAAGATCAAAGCTCTGCATAACACCGCCGCCAAGTACATATCTTTCGAGATTTAAAAAACTTGCAGCTTTACCGAGAGCCTTACCGATATATTCACCGGTTTTTTCAAAAATTTCAATTGCGTCCTTTTCACCGTTTCGTGCAAGTAAAGAAATTTCAGCAGATGTCATCTTTTTACCGGTCATCATTTCATAGCGAGTTGAAATTGCAGGGCCGGCCGCAACTGCTTCAACACAGCCATGATGACCGCAGGGACAAATAAGGGAATTTTCATCAACAACCACATGACCGATCTCCCCTGCTCCGCCAAAGGCACCGCCATAAACTTCACCGTTTATCACAATTGCACCGCCCACACCATTTGAAACTGTCATCCAGAAATAATTTTCACAGTCATTACATACTCCGTAAACCTTTTCAGCCAAAGCACAGGCATTAACATCATTTTCTATGTAAATCGGCAATTGAAGCTTTTTTCCCATTCTCTCAACTATAGGATAGTTGCCAATACCCGAAAAGCAGGCATATACCCACATCCCCTTCTTTGCATCAGCAAGTCCGGGAATAGTCATACCGCAAACATAGGGTGAACACTCCGGGTTTCTTAATTTAAGTTTATTATAAAAATCAATAATATATTCTTCTATTGTTTCTATAGTGTAATTTTGGGGAAATATTGCTTTTTGCGTATCAATGATCTTACCGTTATCATCTACAAAACCGCATAATAATTTACTACCACCAATATCACAGGCAAATATAACATTGTTTTTCATTATATCATCTCCTTGGGTTTATTATAGCATAAAAGTGGAAATTATTCAATGTAAGGCGAATTTCATTGAAAAAAGGACTTCATAAAGCGAAGTCCTTTTTTCTGGAGCTGCTACCCGGATTCGAACCGGGGACCTCGTCCTTACCAAGGACGCGCTCTACCGACTGAGCCATAGCAGCATCAACTACCCATATATAATACCAAAAACAAATGCTTTTGTCAACCCTTTTTTTGAATTTTTTCAAAAAATCTCCCGAATTTTTTCGGGAGATTTTTATGGTCATTTCAGAACATCGAAATTTGCGAATCATCATCAACGGTTTCAAAATCCTGATTATATAACATAGCACCTTCGGTACTTTGGGCAAGCTCTCTGCGTTTCTTTTCAATCTCACTTTCCGCATTAGCAACAGAAGCTGTACTGTTATCAAGTAGTGAAACCTGGTTGGTTTCGCTAAGGCCTGAAAGCGCCTTATTCCGTTTTAAGATTTCAATAATTGATTTGGAAAGTCCCGCACGGGTACGAAGATCCTCTATAGATAAAAGATCACCGGCTTCACATACCTCCATAATCTTTTCAGCCGCGGCATCACCGAGACCGGGTAAAGCGTTAAAAGGCATTCTTATTCCGTCATCACCTTCGGGCAGGAATTTAAAAGCATGGGACTTATAAAGATCAATAGGAAGGAACTTTACTCCTCTTGCCATCGCTTCGTTAACAAGCTGGAGTGCAGGAATCATATCCTCTTCCTTCTTTTCGGTTTGCTTTTTCTTTCTTCTTTCATCTATATCCTTTAAGGTAAAAGATACATTACCCCTTCCCTTTCCTACTATCTCTGCGTCAAATCCGGAAGGCGCAACAGTAAAGAAAGCAGCATAAAATACAACGGGATAATATACCTTGAACCATGCAAGACGGATCGCAGAGGTAACATAAGCCGCCGCATGAGCCTTTGGGAACATGTATTTGATCTTTTTACATGAAGCGATATACCAATCAGGGATCTCATTGGCTATCATAGCTTCTTCGTATTCTGGCTTTAATCCCTTACCCTTACGAACATCCTCCATTATTTTAAAGGACATACTCTTTTCAACACCGTGGTAAATAAGGTAAGTCATGATAGAGTCACGGGTTCCGATCAGCTCGGAAATTGTACAGGTGCCGCTTTTAATAAGCTCATCACCGTTACCCGCCCATACATCCGTACCGTGAGTAAGACCTGAAAGCTGAAGAAGGTCCGAAAATGATTTAGGCTTGGTATCAACAATAACCTGCTGAACAAACCGTGTGCCAAACTCAGGCAATCCAAAGCTGCCAACAGGAGCACCGCATTCTTCAGCGGAAATACCCAAAGCTTCGGTATTTAAGAACAAACTCATTACCTTTTGGTCGTTCATCGGAACATCAAGAACACTTAACCCCGAATACTCCTCGAGCATTTTATATTTTGTTGGCATATCATGGCCAAGCTCGTCAAGCTTAAGGATAGTGTCATGAAGATATGAGAATGCAAAATGCGTAGTAATAATACTTGAATTTGCATCGTCTGCAGGATGCTGGACCGGAGTGAAATCGGTAACATCATATTTTCTCGGTACAACAATAATACCGCCGGGATGCTGACCAGTTGTTTTCTTTACACCAACACATCCGTTTTTCAGTCGTTCAACCTCTGAACGGTTGAGGGGTATCTCTTTTTCTTCAGCATATTTCTTTACAAGACCGAAAGCCGTTTTTTCAGCCAGAGCAGAAATCGTACCTGCTCTGAACACATTTTCAGAACCGAAAAGTTCTTCTGTATATTTGTGAACCTTACCCTGAACATCACCTGAGAAGTTAAGGTCAATATCGGGAGATTTATCACCGTAGAATCCAAGGAAGGTTTCAAAGGGTATATCATGACCGTCACCTATCATTTGCTTACCGCAATGAGGACAAAGCTTATCGGGAAGGTCATACCCCGAGCCGATTGAACCGTCGGTATAGAATTCGGAATGCTTACATTCGGGACATCTGTAGTGCGGCACAAGGGGATTAACCTCACTTATACCCGCCATTGTTGCAACAAAGGAAGAACCAACCGAGCCACGGGAACCTACAAGATAACCATTTTCCTCCGAATACCAAACAAGCTTCTGAGCAATCATATAAAGCACTGCAAAGCCGTTTTTAATAATGGATGTAAGCTCACGGTCAAGTCTTTCACTTACTATTTCAGGCAACGGATTGCCGTACATGCTCTTGGCTCTTTCCCAACAGATACGCTGAAGATCCTCTTCCGCACCTTCCATTTCGGGAGTATATGTTCCTTCGGGGATAGCTCTGATCTTTTCAGTCATATCAGCTATCTTATTTGGGTTTTCAACAACCACCTCGTAAGCTAATTCTTCGCCGAGGTAGTCAAATTCCCTCAGCATTTCATCGGTTGTACGCAGATATATTCCCGTATCTCTGTCTCCATCCTTGAATTTCATAGACTTCAAAAGTATCTTACGGTAAATTTCATGATGCTTTTCGAGGAAATGAGCATCGCATGTAGCAACAGTAGGTTTACCTGCTTCTTTTCCCAATTGAATAATTTGTCTGTTAATATCCTTTAATGCTTCAACATCGGGAACAAGTCCCTTATCCAACATAAACATATTATTGCAAAGGGGCTGAATTTCAAGATAATCGTAAAATTCTGCAATTTCAAGAAGCTCTTCATGGCTCTTGTTCTTCAATATCGCAGAATAAAGCTCACCCGATTCACAGGCAGAACCGATTATAAGACCTTCTCTGTACTCCTCGAGTAAGGTTTTTGGGATACGGGGGTTTTTATAATAATAATCAAGATAACTCTTTGATATAAGATGATAAAGATTCTTTAAACCTACCATATTCTTTGCAAGAATGATCATATGATAAGATCTTTGCTTTTTGGGATCGGCTCTGTCTGCCATAGCTCTGTTCATGGCTTCAAGATCTAAAATACCCTCAAGCTTCAGCTTGTTACACATACAAAAGAATATATCAGCAAGCATTTTGGCATCATCACATGCTCTGTGATGATTGAATTCGGGCAGCTTATAATAGTCTGCCAAAATATTTAATTTGTGCTTTTTAAGTTCCGGATTAACATACATTGAAAGAGGTACTGTATCAAGGTATGTATTTGAAAACTCAAGCTTATATTCCTTAGCCGCAGCGCGGATAAAGGAAGTGTCAAAGGTGGCATTATGAGCTATAAGAATATCATTTCCGCAAAACTCAAGAAAATCTGTAAGTGCTTGCTTGCATTTTGGTGCTCCCTTGACCATTTCATTGGTTATTCCCGTTAACTCTACAATATCTTGCGGTATTTCGGTTTCGGGATCAACAAGAGTATTAAATTCATCAATAACTTTACCGTTTTTGATCTTTACAGCGCCAATTTCGGTAATTTTATTATAAGTAGCGGAAAGACCGGTAGTTTCAAGGTCAAACACTACAAATTCGTCATCAAGAGAGGCTGTTGCTTCACCGTACAAGGCTCTTGCAGTATCGTCTACATAATATGCTTCCATACCGTAAATAACCTTTATATCAACGCCTTTTTTGTTAAGATCGTCAGCGGCGAGCATTGCTTCGGGATAACCCTGAACATTACCGTGGTCTGTTACGGCAATAGCCTTATGTCCCCATGCCGCAGCTTGGCGAACAAGTGTATCGGGAGGTATAGTTGCATCCATTGAGGACATATTTGTATGGCAATGAAGCTCAACTCTTTTAATTTCGGCATCGTCTGAACGCTTTATCTCTTTGAGCGAACACGCATTTGTTAAATTAAGGGTAAATTCACCGTCAAAGGAATCCTGCTTTACATTACCCACAACACAAAGAACACCTGAATAAAGTTCTACCTTTATCGTACCGCGTTTTTCTTTGTATTTTGTTTTTGATATTGCTTTTATCAAAGGATCGGCTTCTTCGTTAGCAAGAACAGCCTTTACCGTAACAGATCCCTGTTCATCTGTAATTCCAAAGGAAATGATCTGTTTATCATTCTTTCTTGTTGCCTTAGCTTCAAAATTAACAATTCTGCCGATAGTGCAAACATTACGCATATTTGAAGTAAGGCAGGAGATGGGAGTAGGAGTGATATCAAAGGCAACACCCTCATTCATAAAGAATTCGGGTTCCGAAATATCAACAGTAATATGACCTATTCGTATATATCCGTTTTCAAGAGTTTCAAATACAGCTTCACTTTCTTCTGTTGTATTAACGGTATATACAACTTCCTTTGGCTCATCCCCCTTAATTTCGGGAGAAGCAGAAAGTATTCTTTCCCTTTCCGTTTCAATTTCGGTTATATATCGGGAAAGCTCTTCATTTTGGCGTTGTGTATACAATTCATAATCAAATAATGCATCCTCGCTTCTTGTGATATTTACATTATAAGATAAACCGAATTCTCCAAAAATGATCTTTTCAATTTCCTTATGGGTATCTGCAGAATACAAAAGCTCTATTCCGCCGTTGGTAAAGTCAATTTCAATGTTAATTTCATTACCGCTTAAACTGTACTGGTATTCATTAAAAAAGCCACGAGAAACAGAGGCGCTTCTGGACGCCTCTTTAAGTATCTCTTTTATATAATCAACATAAAATAAATCTTCTTTATATTTAGGACATATCCTCATCATGCGAAGATCGTATGCCTTTGCTATTTCCTCCTCAATGCGGTAAAGAATGTTCTTTGAAATAATCTGTTCAAATTCAACATCCACTTCAAGCATTCTTTTTTCAACATCGGCTCTTCGGCCTTTGATTTCAGAGGAATTAAGAAGTTTTTCGGTTATTTCATCGGGAGAGTATTTAGAAAATACCTCTAAAAATGATTTTGCCAATTTTATTCCTTTCTACATCCTGTTGATTTCATCAATTAGTGCTGAAATAAGCCCTTCTTCGGGTAATTTTTTAATAATCTCACCCTTCTTGAACAAAAGAGCTTCACCAATACCGCCTGCAATGCCGATATCCGCTTCCTTTGCTTCTCCGGGGCCGTTAACAACGCAACCCATTATTGCAACCTTAACAGGCTTTGTAATCTTGATTTCAGCAGGAATTCTGTTTTCAAATTCCTCAACAAGTCCTATAAGATCGATTTTTGTTCTGCCGCAGGTAGGACAGGATACAATTTCAATTCCGCTTTTTTCTCTTACGCCTGCAGCCTCAAGAATCTTAATACCCCAATCAATTTCATAAACAGGATCAGCGGTAAGAGAAACACGGATAGTATCACCTATACCCTGAGTAAGAAGTGAGCCGATACCAACTGCGGATTTCATAACACCCATACGCATGCTTCCTGCTTCGGTAACTCCCAAATGCAAGGGATAATCGGTCATTTCACATACCTTCTTGTTAGCTTCAACCATCATGCGGGGATCGGAGGACTTTATTGCAAGAACAATATTGTTAAAATCAAATCTTTCAAGTATTGAAGCGTGCTTTAAAAGGCTTTCGGCCAATGCTTCGGCACACACATGACCGTATTTTGCAAGAATTGATTTATCAAGTGAACCGGAATTAACGCCAACTCTGATAGGTATGTTATTTTGATTACATGCCTTAACAACGGCTTTAACATTATCATCAGAGCCAATATTACCGGGATTTATCCTAATTTTATCGGCTCCCCTTTCTGCGGCAGCAATAGCTAATTTATAGTCAAAATGAATATCCGCAACCATGGGAATGGTAATACCCATTTCTTTAAGGGTAGCAAAGGTATCAGCCGCTTCAAGAGTAGGAACGGTTAAACGAACTATATCACATCCGCGGTCCTGTAATGCTTTAACCTGATTGTATGTTGCATTGATATCGCAGGTGTCAGTATTGGTCATAGACTGTACAGAAACCCTTGCATCTCCGCCGATAAAAGTGTTTCCTATTTTAATTTTTTTAGATAATCTTCTGTTATTCATAATCATTTATTTATCAATACATTTATGTCTTTAATCGTTACAGCCATCATCAAAAGCAGAAGTAAAACAATACCTGCAAAATGTATCATTCCTTCATATTTGCGGTTGATGGGTTTGTTTGTTATAAGTTCAAATACCATAAAGAAAAGTCTTCCGCCGTCAAGAGCCGGTAGAGGAAGCAAATTGAAAATTCCAAGATTCATGGCAATTATTGAGCAAAGATAAGTTAAGCTTGTAATCCCCTGCTTTGCCGCATCACCGATAGTTGTGGTAACACCAATCGGTCCCGATACCGCTTCAAATCCGTATTTCCCCGATATTAGATCAAATATAGATTCCCATATCATTTTTACGGTAAGTACAGAAGCGTGAAAGGTATGCTTTAATATATTCGCAAAGCTCTTTTCTTCCCTTTTGACCTTGAAATCAATAACACCGTATTCAACACCATCTTCCTTTTCAACACCAAACTCAACATCCTCAAGTAATATTTCCTTACCGTTTCTTTCAACAACTATATCTATTGCTTTGGTTCCGTTTTTGCCAATTTCATAAATAACATTGTTCCAGATAGGAGTTGAGGATGAATTTACGCTGATGATCTTATCGTCAATGCATAACCCAAAATCTGGAGAAACGGCATCAGCATTGAACTCACCTATCACCGTTGAACCAAGGGCTTGTGAGGAAATGATCATAACAAGCATCAGAATCACACCGGTAATTATATTTACACCAGAGCCTGCAGCTGTAATTATCATTCTTTGCCATACGGGTTTATTGCAAAGCGCATTTGGATTGTCCGATTCTTCGTCTTCACCCACCATGGATACATAACCGCCTATAGGAAGTAATCCAAGTGAATATACGATCCCCGTTTTCTTCGACTTACGGGAAAGGATCCTCCCGCCCATTCCAACAGAAAACTCTTTGATCTCAACATTAAAAATACGGGCAAACAGATAATGTCCAAATTCATGTAACAGTATAAGTGTACAGAATATTAAAAGGGCAATAATTATATAAATCAGAATCAGCTCCTTATAAGCTCATCAACAAGCTCGCGGCTCTTGATATCGGTTTGGTTGATATCCTCAAGTGTAGGATTTTCAATAAATTCAATTTTATCCACACTCTCACATACAAGATCCATTATATCGGTAAAGGAGATCTTTTTATCAAAGAATAAAGCTACCGCCCTTTCATTTGCGGCATTAAGTGCCGCGCCTGAATTTCCGCCTTTTTCAAGAACCTTGTATGCAAGATCAAGAAGCTTAAAGGTTTTCATATCAGGTTTCTTAAAGGTTAACGAACCGATCTCTGTAAGATCTAAAGGTTTAAGAGTGCCTTTGCATCTTGTGGGATAGGATAACGCATACTGAACGCACAATCTCATATCGGGACAGCTCAATTGTGCTATAACAGCATTATCAATATATTCAACCATAGAATGAACTATGCTTTCCGGATGCACCACAACATTTATATTTTTTCCCTGAACATCAAAGAGGTATCTTGCTTCAATAACCTCAAAGCCCTTGTTCATTAAGGTAGCGCTGTCTACGGTGATCTTAGGACCCATCTTCCAGGTAGGATGTGCAAGTGCCATTTCAGGAGTAATACCCGAAAGCTCATCTCTTGTTTTGCCAAAGAAGGGACCGCCGGAGGCAGTTAGCCACAAGGATTTAATATCTTCATGTCGGCTTTCACCTATACATTGGAAAATTGCGGAATGTTCGCTGTCAACAGGAAGTATCTTTACATTATTCTCTTTTGCAAGCTTATTTACCAATGCACCTGCGCAAACAATGGTTTCTTTATTTGCCAATGCAAGGGATACACCGGATCCTATAGCTGCAACCGAGGGAGCAAGACCTGCCTTACCGGTTATTGAATTTATAACCGAATCACTTTTACCCGAACCTGCAATTTCATTTATGGCATCGTATCCGCCAAGAATTTTGCAATCTGTATCAGAAACCTTGATTTTAAGTTCTTTTGCGGCTTCTTCATTCAAAACAGCACATACTTCGGGTTTAAATTCTCTTATCTGCTCCTCCAATTTATCAATGCTTGTAGCACCGCTGATTGCATCAACCTTAATATTTAAAGAACGTGCAACA
>JAFYPJ010000108.1 GCA_017547545.1 Clostridia bacterium
AACTGATAGTATACCTATACGCTTTCGGGAGGGGAAAAATGCATGAAAAAAAGAAGGCAGCGATTAACAAAAAGCATATCCGAAAAAACAGATATACCTGAAAATGTGTTTCCGTTTTCAAGTATAATAAATATAATACAAAACAGCGAAATAAGTGTGGAAAACTGTAAGGCTATCCTTTTGTACGAGGAAAATGAGATAAGGTTAAGAACAGCCTGCTTTGTACTTTGTATAAAGGGAGATGAGCTTACATTAAAAAGCTATTTCGGCTCTCATATAACTGTTAAAGGGATTATAAGAGAGTTGCATCTGGAGGAATAATATGAGTGTAAAATGGCTCTTTGGTTACAGGAAGCTGAAATGCGATAAAGGATTTGGGATAAGGATGCTGAACCTGATGATGAGGTATAATTTTGAATATTGGGGACTAAAAAGGGGTGAGAAGGGTGAATATGAGTTCTTTTTACTTGAAAAAGATTACAAAAACCTGCTTTCGCTTCTTGACAAATATGACTTGAAGGTTTATAGTGTAAAAGGAAGAGGTTTACCTTTTATCTGTAAAGCTCATAAAAACCGATGGGGATTGCTTGTGGGATCAGGTATTTTTGTTGTAATTTTGCTTCTTTCATCCCTTTTTGTATGGGATATCCGCGTAGTAAGTGAAACGGATATTCCCCATAATGAAATACTTGCAAATTTAAAGGCTCTGGGGTGTTATGAGGGAAGCTTTGTTCCGGCAATAGATTTTGAAGATCTCTGTATAGACTATGTAAATAATTATAAGGATTGTTCATGGATATCCGTTAATTTGCGGGGTACGGTAGCCTATGTGGAAATTCAGGATAAGAGGATATTTGATGAAGAAAATCAAACTCCCCGAAATCTTGTGGCAAGTCATTCGGGCATAGTTGAAAAGGTTTCCGTATATAGCGGAAAAAGCCATGTTGAAGATGGAAGTGTGGTTAAAAAAGGAGATCTTTTGGTAAGCGGTATTGTGGATTCCAAGCTTGAAAGAACAAGACTTTGCCGTGCGGATGCCGAGGTTTGTGCCGTTGTTACTCAAAGCTTCAGCGAAGAAGTGGAATATGCCGCAAAAAAACAAGTGTATACGGGAAATATTTGCGAAAAAAGCAGTTTGCGGTTTTTCAATTTCAAGATACCTTTAAATACAGACCAAAGGGATAGTGCAAGGCAGTACACCTCCCTTACGGAAAATAACGGAGTTCTTCTTTTTGATTGTATCGAATTACCGCTTTCCGTAGAAAAAGAGGTGTTTTACGAATATACCGTAGAGGATTTTACCTATACTCAAAAGGAAGCGCAAGCTCTGGCACAAAGAAGAATAAGAAAACGCTTTGAAAAGGAATTTCCGGACGCTGAGCTTATTTCTGTTTACGCGCAGGATGCCTTTTACAACAATAAATATGTTTTAACTTACAATGTGAAATGCAGGCTTGATATAACAATGCCCAAAGAAATAAAAACACAATAATGAAAGGATGCCAATATGGCTCAAAAAATTATTTTAACAGATTCAATAGAACAAACAGCTGCAATTTTCGGCAGCTTTGATTCCAATATTACACTCATAGAGAAGGAATTCGGGGTTGAAATAAACAACCGTGATACCGAAAAAACAGCAGGAGATGCCATAGTTATAACGGGTGACGAGGAGGCATGCGAGCTTGCCTGTGATGCCGTAAATTATATGAAGCGAATGGCAAGTCTTAACTCAGAGCTTTCGGTTCAAAGCATCAGATACATCGTTGATATGGTTAAGGACGGCAGGCAGGATGAGCTTAAAGGATTTGACGATGACTGTATCTGCATTACCAACCGCGGAAAGCCTATCAAGGCAAAAACGGTAGGGCAGAAAAAATATGTGGAAGCAATTGCAAAAAACACCGTAGTTATGGGGGTTGGTCCTGCAGGAACGGGTAAAACCTTCCTTGCTGTTGCAATGGCGGTAAAAGCATTGCGCGCAAAGCAGATAAACCGAATAATACTTACAAGACCTGCGGTTGAAGCGGGGGAAAGATTAGGCTATCTTCCGGGTGATCTTCAAAGTAAGATAGATCCCTATCTGCGTCCGCTTTACGATGCACTTTTTGAAATGATGGGCCCCGAAAATTATGCAAGATATCTTGAAAGGGGAACTATAGAAATAGCGCCTCTTGCATATATGCGAGGAAGAACGCTGGATGATTCCTTTATAATTCTTGACGAGGCGCAGAATACCACTCCTGAACAAATGAAGATGTTTTTAACCCGTCTCGGCTTTAATTCCAAAGCGGTTGTTACGGGTGATATCACACAAACAGACCTTCCCTTCGGTAAAAAAAGCGGTCTTGTGGAAGCAACAAGAATACTTGAAGGAATTGAGGATATAGAGATCCACCGTTTTACAGAGAGGGATGTAGTGCGTCATCACCTTGTACAGAAGATAATCAAGGCGTACGAAAAATACGATAAGGAGAGAAAGGATAAAAATGAGGAAAAACGGCCACGACGTTTTTATAACAAATGAGCAGGATAAAATTGAGGTTACAAGAGAGCTGAAAAACCTTATAGTATCAAGTGTAGCTGAAACATTAAAGTATGAGCAATTTGAAGAAAAATGCGAGGTTTCCGTAACACTTTGCAGCAATGAAGCAATACATGAATTAAACCGAGAATACCGCGGTGTAGACCGTGTAACCGATGTACTTTCTTTTCCTATCTTTGACGAAGATGATATGGGTTCAAAGGTGGTTTTGGGAGATATAGTTCTTTCTTTGGAAAAGGCACTTTCCCAGGCAAATGAATACGGACACTCCTTTGAAAGGGAGGTTGCATTCTTGTGTGTTCACTCCATGCTGCATCTTCTTGGGTATGACCATGAAGAGGGAAAAGCGCAGGAAAGTGAGATGTTTTCCCGTCAGGAAGAAATTTTGTGCAATATGGGTATTGCACGATGAGTATAAATATAGTATAATATATATAATTATATGTTTTTATAGAGGTATTTGATGAAAAAAACAGGATTTGTAGCAATAGTAGGCAGGCCGAATGTTGGTAAGTCCACATTACTTAATGCGCTTTTGGGAGAAAAAATAGCAATTATATCAAAAAAACCCCAAACCACCAGAAACAGAATAACCGGTATTCTCACAAGAGGAGAAACACAGTTTGTTTTCCTTGATACACCCGGAATGCATAATCCCAAAACTAAATTGGGAGATTTTATGGTTAAAGCTGTAGCGGGCGCAATAGGGGATGTAGATGCCGCAATTCTTGTTGTGGAAGCGGGAGCAAAGCCTCATAATATAGAGCTTGGCTTGATTGAAAAATTCAAGAAAGCGGACATGCCCGCGCTTCTTGTTATAAACAAAACGGATAAGAGTGATCCCGGCAAAATTGCCGAAACCATTCAGGAATACGCTCCCCTTTATGAGTTTTCCTCCATTGTACCGATTTCCGCCCTTAAAAATGACGGTGTGGATATAGTTCTTGATGAAACAGAAAAATTTATGGAAGAGGGAATCTGGTTTTTCCCGGAAGATGCAGTAACAGACCAGCCGGAAAGACAGATAGCGGCAGAGATAATCAGAGAGAAGCTCCTTCGTACAATGGATGACGAGATACCTCACGGTACTGCAGTTGTAATTGAGGCGTTTGAGGAAACTCCAAAGCTTTTAAAGATCCGTGCCGAGATATTCTGTGAAAAGCAGAGCCATAAGGGAATAATTATCGGTAAGCACGGTGCGTCACTTAAAACTATCGGCAGTTATGCCCGTGAGGATATGGAAAAATTCTTCGGTACAAAGGTATTCCTTGATCTTTGGGTTAAGGTAAAGGAGAATTGGAGAGACAGTAATTTTAATCTTAATAATTTCGGATTTAACGAAAACATCGGAGAATAAAAATGCGCGAAAGTATCGAAGGCCTGATACTGTCACAAACAATACTGAAAGAAAGCGATAAGTTTTTAACCGTACTTACCGAAAAATACGGCAAGATATCTGTATATGCAAGCCATGTAAGAAGTATAAAAAGAGGTTCACTTGCTTATTCAATGCCCTTGCAGTATTGCCGTTTTATAATAAACAAAAAAAGCGATTCCTATAATCTTGTAAGCGGAGATGTAATACACTCTTTTCTTGATCTGAACAACGATCTCATTTCTTTTGCATTGGCGCAGTATATTCTTGATATTGCAAGGGAGCTTACGGTTGAGAATAACGATGAGAGCGAAATGCTTCAGCTTACATTGAATACTCTTTTTATGATACAAAAGGGCACCACCCCACTTGCTCATATAAAGGCAACCTTTGAATTTCGTGCCATGGCGCAGGCAGGATATATGCCTGAGCTTCACGGATGTGATTATTGTGCAAAGGACGGGGGCGAAATGCTGCTTGACATAATGAACGGCAGAATAATCTGTGCCGAATGTCAAAAGAAAAGAAATTTTGGCAAAGAAGAGCCTTCGGATACGGGAACTGCCGTAATAGTTGTTCATTTAACCGTGTCAATGCTTCGCGGACTTCGTTATGTTCTTTCAAGTGAGCCTAAAAGGGTATTTGCATATTCCATAGCACAGGATGAACTTCGCGATTATGCCGATGTATGCGAAAAATATATACTTAATCATTTAGAGCGTGGGTTTGATACTCTTGAATTTTACAAAGAGGTATCCTCCATGCCCGAATAGGAAACAGAAATGGTAAATTACCGAAAAGCAATAAAAATATTAGAATTTGATAAAATAAGGCAGATGCTTTGCGATGCGGCGGTAACCGAGGGTGCAAAGGCAAAAGCGTTGGAGCTTATGCCTGCGGCAGATGTGTATCTTGTCCGTAAAAAACAACTCTTTACTACCGATGCAAAGCGTTTGATAGATGAAAAGGGAATGCCCCCATTCGGTGATATAAAGGATATCACAGCATCTCTTGAAAGATGTGAAAAGGGAGCTTCTTTGAATACACTTGAGCTTATCCGTATCGCAGAGCTTCTTTGCAGTGCAAGAAGATTGCAGGAATATCTGGATTCCAATAAGCGTTTTGATACCATACTTGATGAAAGCTTTTATCTTCTTACCCCCAACAAGGCACTTGAAGACAGGATAAGAAAGGTTATTATAACCGCCGATATGATAGCGGATGATGCAAGTCCGGAATTATCGGATATAAGGCGAAAGATAAAAAATACCAATAACAAGATAAAAGAAACACTTTCAAAATATACCGGTGGCTCATATTCAAAATATCTTCAGGAAAATATCGTAACTCAGAGAAACGGAAGATATGTTGTACCGGTTAAAATAGAATATAAAAACGAAATAAAAGGTCTTGTTCATGATACATCCGCCTCAGGTGCAACCCTGTTCATCGAGCCTATGCAGGTGGTTGAAGCAAACAATGCTTTAAGAGAGCTTGAAGCTGCCCAAAAATATGAAATAGAAAAGATATTGGCGGCTTTAAGCGGAGAATGTGCCAAGGATTCCTACAATATCAGGAACAATTATGAATCTATAACCGAGCTTGCCCTTATCTTTGCAATGGGTATGCTTTCGGTAAGAATGGATGCGCGTTCCCCCTCTGTGAACGAGGACGGAGAATTCAAGCTTATCCGTGCAAAGCACCCCTTGCTTGATCCTAAAAAAGCGGTGCCGATAAATGTTACGGTAGGCGGGAAATATGATACCCTTGTGGTAACCGGTCCAAATACAGGAGGTAAAACCGTAACACTTAAAACTCTTGGACTTTTTGCTCTTATGGTGCAGTCCGGATTACATGTTCCTCTTTACGAGGAATCTACAGTTTGTGTTTTTGATAAAATACTCTGTGATATAGGTGATGAGCAAAGTATAGAGCAATCCCTTTCAACATTCTCTGCCCACATGGTAAACATTGTTGATATAGTTGCCAAGGCGGATAAAAAAAGTCTTGTTCTCTTTGATGAATTAGGTTCGGGTACCGATCCCGTTGAGGGTGCGGCGCTGGCCGTTTCGGTTCTTGAAAAGATAAGGGAAAAGGGTGCACTTTGTGCCGCAACCACCCATTATGCGGAATTAAAGGTATATGCTCTTGATACAGACGGTGTCTGTAACGCATCCTGTGAGTTTGATATAGAAACGCTTCGTCCTACCTACCGCCTTATAACAGGTACTCCGGGCAAGTCAAATGCCTTTGCAATTTCAAAAAAATTGGGACTTCCCGATGAAATAATAGAAAGAGCGCGTGACTATATTTCTGGAGATAATAAGCGTTTTGAGTATGTTATAGAAAAGCTTGAAGCAACCCGAATCGAAATGGAACGGGAAAGAGACGAAGCAAGAGCTTTGAAGGCTGAATACGAAAACTTCAAGCGTACCGCAGAAAAGAAGATGCAGCAACGGCTTGAGGAAAGCGAAAAGCAAGTTGAAAGGGCAGAAGCAAAGGCGGCGGCAATGATAGCAAGTGCGCGTGCTTCAAGTGATTTTATTTTCCGCGAGCTTGAAAAGGTTAAAAAGCAGAGGGATTCGGAAAAGCTTTCCGAGGGACTTGAAGCGGCAAGAGACCGTGTCCGCCGCGAATTGAGAAAAGCGGATGATAAAACCAATCCCGTAATAGAACGCGGAAATTCAGGTTATAAATTACCTCGTAAGCTCAAAAAGGGCGATCTTGTTCATATAGTAAATATAGACCGGGACGGTATTGTTGCAGAGGAACCCAAGGGTGACGGAAATGTAAGTGTCCGGATCGGTCAGATGATAACCAAAACCAAGGAAAAGAATCTCATGCTGGTTGGTGACGGTGCCATAACAATAACCACCGCAGAAAAGAAAAAGGTCAGTCACGGTGATTATTCCCGTAAGGTTTCAAGCGGCTTTAAGCCGGAGCTTGATCTTCGCGGAATGAACGGTGAGGATGCCTGGTATCAGGTTGACAAATATTTGGATGATGCTCTTCTTTCGGGTATTCGTATAGTTACTCTTATCCACGGTAAGGGTACGGGTAAATTAAAAGCTGCACTGAAGCCCTTTTTACAAAGGGACAAGCGGGTTGCAACCTTCCGTGAAGGTATGTACGGCGAAGGTGACGGCGGTGTTACAATAGTAGAATTAAAATAAAACTATAGAGGATTTTAAAATGGAAAAGATGAAATTCGGTGTACAGTTATACACAATCCGTGATTACTGTGCCACAGCTCCTCTCTTTGAGAGATCTATACGCAAGGTTGCTGAAATGGGATATAAGTATTTCCAGCTTTCGGGCCAGGCAGATGATGCTGTTACTCCTAAAAGACTTAAAGAGCTTTGTGATGAAACAGGTCTTGTTTGCGGTCTTACCCATTGGGAAGATAAGGAGATAATAGAAAACACAGAAAAGTGTATCGAGGATCATGATATCTTCGGTTGTAACGGTATAGGTATCGGTGGTATGCCGGGAGAATTCCGTAATTACGAAGGTTACAGCCGTTTTATCGAAAAGTACGGTCCTGCTTGTGAAAAGATAGGTAAGGCAGGAAAGAGCTTCTGTTACCATAACCATTGGTTTGAATTTGAAAGATTTGAAAACGGAAAAACAGGTCTTGAAATGCTTTTGGAGGGTATGCCCGAAGGCTTTAAATTTACCTTTGATACCGCATGGGCTCAGATAGCCGGTATAGACTGTGCGGCATTTATCCGCAAATATTCGGATAAGATTTTTGCAACCCATTTCAAGGATCTTACCGTTAAGGACAATGTGCTTCAGGTAACAGAATTACTTACGGGTAATATGAATTTTGATGCTATTGTTGAAGCATCAAAGGAAGCTGGTATCGAGTGGCACTTTATCGAGCAGGATTTTGTAAGAAAGTATAATCTTTACGATTCCATCAAGGTAAGCCGCGATAATATAATGGAAAGATACTCTGATTACTTGCAATAAAGGAAAAATTATGGTACAATTCAGATTAAGCGCATTCGCAGATGAATACAGTCCTGAAATAGACAAGCAGATAGCCTGGCTTTCGGCAAATAATATTGATCTTCTTGAAATAAGAGGTGTAGACGGCACTCCCATAGCTGATATTACTCTTGATAAGGCAAGAGAGGTCAAAAAAAAGCTTGATAAAGCAGGTATCGGTATTTCCGCTATAGGTTCACCTGCGGGCAAGATAAATATAAAAGACGAGTTTGAACCTCATCTTGAACAGTTTAGGCATCTTTGTGAGATAGCTCATATCCTTTGTGCTAAAAGAATGAGAATATTCAGCTTCTTTATGCCTGAGGGTGACGATCCCGAAATTTGGTTTGATGAGGTAGTAGCAAGACTTTCGCAATTCTGTGATATTGCGGATAAAGAGGGAATTATACTCTGCCACGAAAATGAAAAACAGATATACGGGGAAACACCCGAAAGATGTATTAAATTATATCAGGCTCTCGGTGGCAGAATGAAATGTGTATTTGATCATGCAAACTTTATTTCCTGTGATATAGAAGCATATCCTTTTGCATATAACACGGTAAAAGAAGCAATGAGTTATATGCATATCAAGGATGCAAATGCCGATAAGGAAATGGTTGTAGCAGGGCGGGGAATCGGCAGAATTCCCGAAACACTTTCAAGTGTTAAAAATGATTTTGATGGAGAATTTATTCTTACCCTTGAACCTCACCTTTTGGAATTTGACGGACTTGCAGGACTTGAAAGTGAAGGTCATACCTCAAATGTAGGCAATAAATATGCCAATACCGACGAAGCCTTCGGCGCAGCGTTAGCGGCATTGAAAAAATATATCTAAAAATAAATTAAACATAAAATACAGGGGGAACAAAAAATGGCAGATTTTAAAATGTTAGCCATCGACCTCGGCGCTTCCAGCGGCAGAGGTATAGTAGGCCGTTTTGACGGCAGCAAGTTGACTCTTGAAGAAAACCACCGCTTCTCAAACGATCCCGTAATTGCAGGAGGTACATTCTATTGGGATATTCTTCGTATCTTCTTTGAAATCAAGAATTCTATCCGTAAGTGTGCTCTTTCTGCCGATAAGGATATTGCATCCATCGGTATCGACACATGGGGCGTTGATTTCGGTCTTATAGATAAGCAGGGCAAAATGCTCGGCAATCCCGTTCATTACCGTGATGCACGCACAATGGATTATGAAAATTGGGCATTTGAAAAGATTACAAAGGAAGCAATGTTTGAAAAAACAGGTATTGCACATATCAATTTCAACAGCGTTTTCCAGCTTATGTCTGCACTCCGTGCAAATCCCAAGGCATTTGATCAGGCAGATAAGCTTCTCTTTATCCCCGACCTTCTCAACTATTTCTTAACAGGTCAGGCAAAAACAGAATATACTGTTGCATCCACAGGCGGTCTTCTTGATGTTAAGAACCGCAATTGGGCTATGGATATGATTGCAGAGTTGGGCATTCCCACAAATATGTTTACCGAAATTGCACAGCCCGGTACAGTTTTAGGCAAGCTTCTTCCTCAGATTTCAGAGGATACAGGTATATATGATGCAAATGTAGTTCATGTTGCGGCTCACGATACTGCAAGTGCTGTAGTTTCTGTTCCCGCAAAGGGCGACGATTTCATCTATATCAGCTCCGGAACATGGTCCCTTATGGGTATGGAACTGAACGAGCCTAACCCCACCATCGAGGCTATGAACTGCGGATTCACTAATGAAGGCGGTACAAACGGAAAGATCAGATTCCTGCGCAATATCATGGGACTCTGGCTTGAACAGGAATCCAAGCGTCAATGGGAAAGAGAGGGTGAAAAGACCACCTACGATCAGCTTTCCGATATGGCAATGGCAAGTGAAGCACATAAGTGCTTTATCAACCCCGACGATCCTTCCTTTATGGCTCCCGGTAACCTTCCCAGAAGAGTAGCAGAGTTCTGTGAAAAAACAGGCCAGTATGTTCCTCAGACCAAGGGTGAGATCATCCGTTGTATCTTTGAGTCCCTTGCTCTTAAATATCGTTGGACTGTTGAAAATATGGATGAAATGATGGGCAAGAATACTCCCTTTATCAACATAGTTGGCGGCGGTACCAAGGAAGCTCCTCTCTGCCAGTTTACTGCAGATGCTTGTAAGCGTCCCGTATACGCAGGTCCCACAGAAGCAACCTCTATCGGTAATCTTCTTGTTCAGCTTATGGCAGCAGGTCAGGTAAAGGATCTCTCCCAGGCCCGTCAGGTAGTTCGTGATTCCTTTGAGATCAAGTGCTACGAACCCAAGGATGCAGACAAGTGGGATGCAGCATACGAAAGATTCTTAAAATTATTATAATTCAGAAAATAAATTTGGAGGATTACATAAATGATTAACAAGAGCTATGAATTAGCTAAAGAGATCTATGCATCACAGGGTATTGATACCGATGCAATGATCGCTAAGCTTAAAAACATTCCCGTTTCGCTTCACTGCTGGCAGGGCGATGATGTTATTGGCTTTGACCATGACGGCCCCCTTAACGGAGGTATTCAGACAACAGGTAACTATCCCGGCAAGGCAACAACTCCCGAACAGCTTATGGCGGATATGGATAAGGTTCTCTCCCTTTGCCCCGGTGCAAAGAAGATCAATGTTCACGCTTGCTATGCTATCTTTGAAGACGGTGAGTTTGTAGACAGAGATAAGCTTGAGCCCAAGCATTTCGCAAAGTGGGTAGAGTTTGCAAAGGAAAGAGGCTGTGGTCTTGACTTCAACCCCACCTTCTTCTCTCATCCCATGCAGAAAGACGGACTTACCCTTTCCAGCCCCGATGAAAGTGTTCGTAAGTTCTGGATCGAACACGGTAAGGCTTGTATCCGTATTTCCGAATATTTTGCAAAGGAAACAGGTATGCCCTGTGTTATGAACATCTGGACAGGAGACGGTTTCAAGGATATTCCCGCAGACCGTATGGGCCCCAGAATGAGATATAAGGAATCTATTGAAGAGATCCTTACAGAGCCTTACGATTTCAACCTCGTTAAGCCTTGCGTTGAATCAAAGGTATTCGGTATCGGTGTTGAATCCTATACAGCAGGTTCTGCAGAGTTCGCACTCTCTATCGTTGCTGCAAATTCCGATAAGTGCATTCCCCTTATGGATAACGGCCACTATCATCCCACCGAAGTTGTATCCGATAAGATTCCCGCACTTCTTTGCTTCTTCCCGGAAATCGCACTTCATATTACAAGAGGTGTTCGTTGGGACTCCGACCATGTTGTTCTCTTTGATGATGAAACCAAGGAAATGGCAAAGGAAATCGTTCGTTGTGATGCACTTGACAGTGCTTACATGGCACTTGACTATTTTGATGCTTCCATTAACCGTATCAGCGCATGGACAACAGGCTTCAGAAGCTGGCAGAAGGCACTTCTCCAGGCTATGTGTACTCCTAATGCAGCTCTCAAGGCTCTTCAGGATGAAGGAAACTTCACCAAGCTTATGGTTATGCAGGAAGAAGCCAAGATGCTTCCCTTCGGTGCAGTATGGGCTAAGTACTGTGAAGAATGTGGTGTAGCAGGCGATGCTTCCTGGTATGATGAAATCGAAAAGTACGAAACAGAAGTACTTTCTAAGAGATAAGCGGCAAGTTACCGCAGCAAAGCTTCGTTCATGAAGCTTAATTGAAACTTTTTGCTCCTTGCCATAGGTAAGGAACATCACAAATATTCACAAAGAAGGTTATACATTATGATGATGAATCTTGAAAAGGAGATTCGTGAACAGCCTGAGGTGCTTGCACGAGTTCTCAATACAAACAAAGCAGCTATCGAAGCAGCAGCGGCTGCTATCAAGGCAAGAGGAGATATTACCAATGTGGTATTCGCAGCACGCGGTACATCCGACCACGCTTGTATCTATGCACAGTACCTCTATCAGAGATATCTTGGTATCCCCTGCGGACTTGCTACATCCTCTGTTAACACCAAGTACGGTGCAACTGTAAACTATAAGAATACTCTTGTAATTGGTGTTTCCCAGTCGGGTATGGCAAAGGATGTTCTTGCTATTATCGAAATGGCAAAGGCTACAGGCGGTCTTACCGTTACAATTACAAACAACGAAGAATCCCCCGTTGCTAAAGCAGGTGATTTCCACCTCTTTATCGACTCCGGTCATGAGGCTTCTATCGCAGCTACAAAGACCTTTACCTCTGAAATGTATCTTCTTGCAAAGCTCGGTCAGGTATGGAGCGGAAACGAAGAGCTTGCAGGTGAACTTGATATGGTTCCTGCAGCAGTTGCACAGCTTCTTGATTATTTACCCGATCAGGTTCTTTCTACCGTTGAAAGATTCCGTTTCATGCGTGAAGGCGTTCTTGTAGGCAGAGGTATGACATACCCCATCGCTCTTGAGGGTGCCCTCAAGATCATGGAAACTAACTGCTTGAAGATCTCAGGTTACGCAATCAGCGACTTCCAGCACGGCCCCCTTGCACAGCTCAACAAAAACGGCCTTTGCATCGTACTTGCAGCTAACGGTGCTTGTCTTGATGACGCAAAGATCGTAATCGAAAAGGTAAAGCCCACAGAAGCTGAGGTTCTCGTTATTACCGATACCGATGATTTCGACGATATGCCTCTCGTATTTAAGCTTCCCAAGCTTCCTTCCGATAATGTTTCTCCCTACCTCTTCGCAGTATGCGTACAGCTCATCGCTATGGAGCTTACAAAGGTAAGAGGAATAGATCCCGATGTTTCTGTAGTTCTCAATAAGATCACAGTTACAAAGTAAGCAGCAAAAATATTTATGAGTTGTGAAAAGGCTGTCAACTGACAGCCTTTTTTGATTTTATATTGAAATATTTGAATTTATATATATTGCATTATAAATTTGTTGTGATATAATATCTATAGTACCTCAGCTAAGAAAGGAAATGAATATGTATACTATTTATGTAAAATTTGAATGTTTACCCGGAAAAAGAGAGGCCTTTGTTGAAAAGATGAAGGATGAGGGTGTTCTTGAAGCAATAAGAAATGAAAAGGGTTGCGTTAAATATGATTATTATTTCTCCGAGAGTGATACAAACGAACTTATACTCATAGAGCAATGGGAATCCAAGGAGCATCAGCAGATCCACATTGAACAGCCCCACATGGAAGCAATGAGAAGTTTTAAGGATGATTATATAGTTGATACAAAATTAGGGGAAATAGAGCTTTTATAAAACTTAATTGAAAACATAACGAAAAAAGGACTTGCAAATGCAAGTCCTTTTAAACATTGTTGTGTTAGATAAGTTCCTTAACCTTGGATGCCTTACCAACTCTGCCGCGGAGATAATAGAGCTTAGCTCTTCTAACCTTACCGCGTCTAACGGTTTCAACCTTTTCAACGTTGGGAGAGTGAACCGGGAAGGTCTTCTCAACGCCTACGCCGTAGGAAATTCTTCTAACGGTAAATGTTTCGGAAATTCCGCCGCCGTGACGGGCAATGATTGTGCCCTCAAAGATCTGAATTCTTTCTCTTGTACCTTCCTTGATCTTGTTGTGAACGCGTACGGTATCACCGATCTTGAGTTCAGGTACTTCCTTCTTTAACTGCTCGCTTGTAAAAGCCTTTAACATATCCATTGTGGCTTCCTCCTGTTCTTTACGGATATTCTTGCAGAGCATACGCAGAGGACTATCCGTGTTATATTCGTAACGGAGCAATTATATCACACCTTTTTACAAATTGCAACCCCTTTTCATGAATTTACCATTTAGTAACAATTAAAATTTTTTATAAAATGAGAAAAAGTTTAGAAATACTATTGTAAAAATTTAAAAAGTGTTATATAATTATATATTATTATAATGCAATTATTGTATCTATATATAGAGAGGCGAAAATTATGAAATATTTAGTTTTGGTAACCGACGGTGCGGCGGACTATAAAATTGAAGAATTGGGTAATGCCACACCCCTTGAAAAGGCGAACAAGCCTACAATAGATATGCTTTGTAAAAAGAGCTTTTGCGGTACCGTTTCAAATGTGCCAAACGGTATGGTTCCGGAGAGCGACACCGCTAACATTGCTATCATGTCTTATGATCCGAAGATATATTCCAAGGGCCGTTCACCCCTTGAGGCAGTAAGTATGGGTATTGAAATGAAGCCTGATGAAACCGCATTCAGAACCAATGTTGTAACCCTTGGTGATGAAGAAGGTTATGAAAATAAAACCATGATAGACCATTCTGCGGATGAGATAACAACTGTAGAAGCGGATCTTCTCATTAAAACCATTGACGAAGAATTGGGAGACGAGCTTAAAAAATTCTATACAGGTGTAAGCTACCGCCATTGTCTTATATGGAAGGACGCTCCCGAAAATATGGAATTTATGCGTCCCCATGATATCTTAGGTCAGAAGATAACAGAATATCTTCCTCCCGAACCCGTACTTGAAATGCAGAAAAAGAGCTATGAGATACTTTCAAAGCATCCCGTAAACCTTGCAAGAGTTGAAAGGGGACTGCGTCCCGCCAATTCACTTTGGCTCTGGAGTCCCGGCAAAAAGCCCGCCCTTCCTTCCTTTAAGGAAAAATGGGGACTTGATGCATCGGTTATTTCCGCGGTTGACCTTATCAAGGGCATAGGTCTTTGCGCAGGCATGGAGTCTATTGATGTTGAAGGTGCAACGGGTAATGTACATACCAATTACAAGGGTAAGGCGGATGCAACAATAGATGCTTTCAAACGCGGCAAGAATTTTGTATATGTTCATGTTGAAGCACCCGATGAATGCGGACACAGAGCCGAGCTTGAAAACAAGGTTCTTTCTGTTGAGCTGATTGACGAAAAGATTCTAAAGCCTGTTTACGAATATCTGAAGGAAACGGGAGAGGCTTTCAAGATACTCATTCTTCCAGATCATCCTACACCTATTTGTACCCGTACCCATGCAATGGATCCCGTTCCCTTTATGCTTTATTCTTCAGAGGAGGAGCTTGAAGGAGCAAACTCCTTTGCGGAAAAGGATATGGAAGGAAGAACATATATTGCAGACGGAAGTAATTTGCTTTCATACATGATAAAGGAATAAAAAATGGAAAACGAAAAAAAGGTAGAAAAAAACGATATACTGAGATCTTTGTTTGAATGGATAGAGCTTGTGGCATTTTCTGTTGCCTTTGTGCTCATTATTCTGAACTGCTTTGCCCGTTATTCTCCTGTAGACGGTGCATCCATGAATCAAACTCTTCAGGATAAGGATGTTCTTATTTTAAGCAATCTTTTTTATGAGCCCAAGGTTGGGGATATAGTGGTTTTTGCAAATCAGACTACAAGTTATGAAAAGCCGTATGTTAAAAGGGTTATAGCAACCCAAGGGCAGCATATCGTTATTGATAAATCAACTCAAACCATAACCGTAGACGGAGAGGTATCCGAATGCGAAAAATATGCTTACTATGATCCCACAAAGGAATATATCGATTTTTATTGGCCTGATATAGATATGGTAATACCCGAGGGACAGATATTTGTATTGGGAGATAACCGATACAATTCATCGGACAGCCGTTTGATAGGCACCGTAGACGAAAGAGATATTATAGGCAGAGTGGTATTCAGGCTTATGCCCTTTGATGTAATAGGAACTGTAGAATAGGAGAAATACAATGCCTTCAACACAGATACAATGGTTTCCGGGCCATATGGCGAAAACCCGCCGCCTTATCACAGAAAATTTAGGCGCGGTTGATATAGTTATAGAAATACTTGATGCCCGTATTCCCGAAAGCTCAAGGAATCCTGAGATACGCCGTCTTTGTAAGGATAAGCCAATGCTTACGCTCCTTTCAAAGTCCTCTCTGGCAGATCCTGCGGCATCGGATAAATGGCGCGCATATTATGCAAAACAGGGAATGCACTGTATGTTTATAGACAGTGTTACGGGAGCTGCGGTAAAGGACATAGGAAAGGCTGTTCGCGAGATACTTTCGGAAAAGGTAGAAAGATACGAAAGTAAGGGTATGGCAGGAAGACCTTTAAAGGCAATGATAGTTGGAATACCAAATGTGGGGAAATCTTCTCTTATCAATAAGCTTGCAGGACAGAAAAAGGCAAGGGTAGAGGACCGTCCCGGTGTTACCACCTCAAAGCAATGGGTTTCAACCAATGTAGGACTTGAGTTGCTCGATATGCCCGGTGTTCTCTGGCCTAAATTTGAAGATGATTTTGTTGGAGAGAGTCTGGCCATTACAGGTGCAATAAAGGATCAGGTAATAGATCTTGACCGTATTTGTACCGTTCTTGTGGGCAGATTGCGTAAAAAGTACCCCGAACTTCTTTGCGAAAGATATAAATTAGGTGATATTTCTCAATACGAAGGGCTTGAGGATTGGGAACTTGTAGAGGTTATAGGAAAAAAACGCGGTTTCTTGATTTCGGGCGGAGAGATAAATTGGGAAAGAACCTCAAATATTCTTCTTGATGAATTCAGAGCCGCAAAAATCGGCAGAATAACCCTTGAACTACCCGGAGAAGAGCACTGATGAATTGGGAATTGGAAAATAAATACTATAATGAGGGCTACAAGGTGGTTTGCGGAACCGATGAGGCAGGCAGAGGACCTTTGGCAGGACCCGTTGTGGCAGCAGCGGTAATTTTACCCCGTGATATTGAAATTGAAGGGCTCAACGATTCCAAAAAGCTCACCGAAAAGAAAAGGGAAGCCTTGTATGATATTATAATAGAAAAAGCAATAAGCTATGCAATATGTGAATCCACGGTTGAGGAAATAGATGAACTGAATATACTCAATGCATCACAGCTTGCAATGCGTCGTTGTGTAGCCAAGCTTGAACCTAAAGCAGATCTGGTGCTGGTAGACGGAAATATCGCAAGAGATTTTGAAGTTACCGCAGTTCCCGTAATAAAAGGGGATTCTCTTTCTCCCTCGATTGCGGCTGCATCAATTCTTGCAAAGGTCACCCGTGACCATATGTGTGCTGCTCTTGCAGAGCAATATCCCGAATATAATTTTGCAAAGCATAAGGGATACCCTACAAAGGAGCATCGGGAAGCGGTTATAAAATACGGTCCATCCCCCGTTCATCGCAAAACGTTTCTGAAATTTTTAAATAAATGAGTAAAAAAGAAATTGGGGATTACGGAGAAAAGCTTGCGCAAAGGTATCTGCGCCGCAGGTTTTACCGTATTATTGAAACAAATTACAAAACTAAACACGGTGAAATTGACATAATTGCAAAAAACAGAAAACACCTTGTTTTTTGTGAAGTAAAAACAAGAAGCTGTACTGAGGCTCTTAAATATTTCGGTAATCCTGCATCTGCAGTAAATTATAAAAAACAGCAGCATATTCTGTCTGCCGTAAAAGAGTATCTTTATTTTAATAATACTTCTCTTAATCCGAGAATAGATATAATTGAAGTATATCTTGATTTTGAAAACCGTAAAAAATACCGCATTGAGCATATTGAAAATGCTTTCGGAGAATAGGAGGATTAAATGAAGCTTTTTGATCTTCATTGTGATACTCTTTATGAAATGTATAAAAGAAGTTGTTCTTTTACGGAAAATGAGCTTAACATAAGCCTTAAAAAGGCAGAAGGTTTTGAAAAATACGCACAGGTTCTTGCTATATGGAGTCAAAATGATATTTCGGAAGAAGCCCGTTTTGAGCAATTTCTTGAAATATACAATACATATAAAGAAAAAATACCTGCTGATTTTCCCAACATTCTGGCAGTTGAAGGCGGAGGGGCTCTGGCAGGTAATATAAAGAATCTTGAATTGTTTTATTCGCTTGGTGTAAGGTTTTTAACCCTTGTATGGGGTGGCGAATCTTCTATAGGCGGTGCACATAATACCGATAAGGGCTTAAGTGATTTTGGTTACGAAGTATTGAAAAAATGCTTTGATATTGGTATAATACCCGATGTTTCCCATGCATCGGATAAAATGTTCTGGCAGGTTAATGAGGAAGCGCAAAAATGCGGAAAGCCTTTTGTTGCAACTCATTCAAATTCAAGAAAAATCCATCACCATACCCGTAATTTAAGCGATGAAATGTTTAAGGCGATAGAGAAATGCGGCGGAGTTGTTGGTATAAGCCTTGAGCCTACCCACGCAAGCCCCAAAGACGAGCCGGATGAAAGCGATATCTGCCGTCATATCATTCATTATCTTGAATTGGGTGGAGAAAACACCGTGTGTCTTGGTTGTGATTTAGACGGTGTTACAAGAAATATCAAGGCTATTCCCGACATTTCGCATCTTTACAAAATAGCCGATTTCCTTAAAAAAGAGGGTTTGGCAGACAGTACGGTAGAGAATATATTTTATAACAATGCAAATAATTTTATTATAAGGAATATAAAACTATGAATTACAGAAGTACAAGAAATATCAATCAGGAAGCGGTATCTGCCGCACAAGCTATCAAGCAGGGACTTTGTAATGACGGCGGTCTTTTTATGCCCGAAGAAATACCTGCACTTACACTTGACGATATCAAGGCACTTTCCGAAAAGGACTATGCACAGAGAGCAGCATATATCCTTTCGCTTTTCTTAAGTGATTATACATATGAAGAGCTTTTGGCGGATTGCAGTGAGGCATACAGTGAAAAGCGTTTCAAGGGCGGAGCTGCTCCTTTGGCAACATTAAACGATAATACATCGGTACTTGAGCTTTGGCACGGTCCCACAAGTGCCTTTAAGGACATGGCGCTTCAGATAATGCCCCGTCTCCTCTCGCGCGCATTGACCAAAACAGGTGAAGAAAGAACAGCATTTATCCTTGTTGCAACCTCAGGTGATACAGGTAAGGCAGCACTTGAAGGTTACCGCGATGTTGATAAGGTTAAGATTACGGTATTCTATCCCGTAGACGGTGTAAGCCGTGTACAGAAGCTTCAGATGGCAACCCAGGAGGGTGAAAATGTATCTGTATGTGCCGTTATCGGTAACTTTGACGATGCACAAAACGGTGTAAAGAAGATATTCTCTGATAAAGAAATGGCAAATAAGCTCAATGAAAACGGCTACTTCCTTTCCAGCGCAAACTCTATAAACTGGGGCAGACTTGCTCCCCAGATCGCTTACTATGTATCCGCGTACTGCGATCTTGTGGCAGAGGGTAAGATAGAACTTGGTGAAAAGATGAATGTTTGTGTTCCCACAGGTAACTTCGGTAATATCTTTGCCGCATATATTGCAAAGAGAATGGGACTTCCCATAAACAAGTTTGTATGTGCATCAAATAAAAATAATATTCTCACAACATTCTTGAATGAGGGTACCTATGACCGTAACCGTGAGTTCTTTACCACAATGTCACCTTCTATGGACATTCTTATTTCAAGTAACCTTGAGCGTTTGCTTTATCTCCTTGGCGGTAGCGAAAGAACAGCCTCCTATATGAAGGATCTTGCCGAAAAGGGCGTTTATACTGTTGATGCAGATATAAAGGCAGCTCTTGATGCGGAATTTGCAGGCTACTATGCCGATGAAGCAGAATGTGCCGAAACTATCAAAAATACCTTTAAGAACGGATATCTTTGTGATACTCACACAGCTGTTGCAATCTGTGCCGCAAAGAAATATCAGGAGCATAGCGGTGATAATACCCACATGGTAGTTGCATCCACCGCCAGCCCCTATAAGTTTGCTGCAGATGTTTACGCATCAATAGAACCTAAGGAATTTACCGATGACTATGAAGCGCTTCCTTGCTTGAACGAGCTTTCCGGAGTTGGAATTCCCGAAGGTCTTGCAACACTTCTTTCAAAGGAAATTCGTTTTGAAAAGGTTATTGAAGCGGCAGATATGCCCAAAGAGGTTCTTTTTGAGCTTGGTATTCAATAAGATCTAAAGGTTGCGCATACGGTTTCGGCAGATGATGTTGCATTCAAGGGGCCAACAGACACCTGATTTGCAGTACAATGGTTCTTGCCGTCATTGTATGCGCAGTTTTCTACACTGCATTTTATGCCTTTAATAGGCTTAGTTGTATTATAAACATTACTTGTGTCAAAAATATCCATAATATCGCCTCCTTTCACGGCATATTAGTATTTTGCACACAAGCAGAATTTCTATACCCGGAGAAGAAAATGGCTCTTTTTGTACTTTCGGATACTCATCTTTCATTTGGCACTGATAAGCCAATGGATGTTTTCGGCAAACGCTGGAACGGTTATATGAACAGAATAAAGGAAGAATGGGAAGCAACTGTTGAAGAAGGGGATACTGTAGTTATTCCCGGAGATATTTCCTGGGGTATGAATTTTGAACAGGCAAAAGAGGATCTTTTGTTTCTTGATTCTCTTCCGGGTAAAAAGCTCATCTCCAAGGGCAATCACGATTATTGGTGGGCAACCAAGGCAAAACAGGATGCCTTTTATAAGGAGCAGGGTATTACAACACTTGAGCTGTTATATAATTGCGCGTATAAAGTAGGTAATTATATGGTATGCGGTTCAAGAGGTTGGTATACCGATGATCATAATTCGCCCAAAGACAGTGATTATATGAAAATAGTAAACCGAGAGGTTGGCAGAATGGAACTGAGTATTGCCGCAGCCAACAAAATTGATGCAGAAGCAGAAAAGCTCATGTTTTTACATTTTCCTCCCCTATACGGAGACTATGTTTGCGATGAAATAGTCCAATGTCTCATAAACCATAATATAAAGCGATGTTATTACGGTCATATTCACGGAAATTATGAAGCAGAGCCTGTAACAGAGTACAAAGGCATTGAATTTTTTATCGTTTCTGCCGATTATCTGAACTTTAAACCCTTTAAGATTGAATAAATTGATAATTTTTCCTGTTTTGTATTGACAATATAAAATAAATAAGTAAAATAGATATGTTAAATTAAAAGATTTTTTTAAAGATGAAAGGACATTGAGAACAATGGCAAAAGTAAAAGTAAACAACCTTGAAACTAACAGAGTAGAACTTGAGTTTTCGGTTGATAAGGCTACTTTTGATAAGGCATGCAGCGATGCATACAAGAAGAATGTAAAGAGCATTAATATCCCCGGATTCCGTAAGGGCAAGGCTCCCAGAAGTGTTATCGAAAAGATGTACGGCAAGGGTGTATTCTATGAAGATGCACTTAATGCTATTCTCCCTGAAGCAACAGAAGCTGCAGTTAAAGAAGCAGCTATCAAGCCTGTTAGTGCACCTGAATACGATGTTGATAAGATCGATGAAGAGGGTGTTGTTGTTAAGGCAAAATTCTATGTATATCCTACAGTTGAAGTAAAAGAATATAAGGGCATCAAGGTTGAAAGAAATGTTAAGAATGTTACTGCAACCGAAGTGAACGAAGAAATCAAGCGTGTTCAGCAGAGAAATGCAAGAACAATAGAGGTTACAGACAGAGCTGCAAAGAAGGACGATACCGTTACCATTGATTATGAAGGTTTTGTAGACGGTGTTGCATTTGAAGGCGGCAAGGGTGAAGGTCATCCCCTCAAGCTCGGTTCCGGTCAGTTTATCCCCGGCTTTGAGGATCAGATTATCGGTCATAAGATCGGTGATGAATTTGATGTTGAAGTTACATTCCCCGAAGAATACCATGCAGAAGACCTCAAGGGTAAGCCCGCAGTATTCAAAACCAAGATCCATGCAATCAAGTATGAAGAGCTTCCCAAGCTTGACGATGAGTTTGCAAAGGATGTTTCAGAGTTTGATACACTTGCTGAATACAAGGCAGATGTTAAGGCAAAACTCGTAGAGAGAAATGAAAAGGCTGCAGATGCTGAAGTTGAAAATGCTTTGGTTGAAGCACTTGTAAATAACCTTGAAGGTGAAGTTCCCGAAGTTATGATTGCAAATGAAGCTGAAAACATGGTTCGTGACTATGACTACCGTTTGCGTTCTCAGGGACTTGACCTCAACACCTACTTCCAGTATACAGGTCAGAATCTCGACACATTGAGAGAACAGTTCAAGCCTCAGGCTCAGCGTCAGGTTAAGAGCCGTCTTGCTCTTGAAAAGATTGCAGAAGTTGAAGCAATCAAGGCTACCGATGAGGAAGTTGAAGAAGAATATAACAAGCTTGCAACCATGTACGGTCTTGAACTTGATAAGGTTAAGGAGCTTGTAGATGCAGATTCCGTTTCCGGTGATATCGCAATCAGAAAGACAGTTGACTTTGTAAAGTCCAATGCTTCTATCACAGCAAAGAAGAAGACAACAAAGAAGGCTGCTGAAAAGGCTGAAGGCGAAGCAACCGAAGAGAAGAAGCCTGCTGCAAAGAAAACAACCGCAAAGAAGTCTTGTGCAAAAAAGACAACTAAAGAAACAGAAGACAAATAATTTTTAATGATCACTTGCGGCTTTGTCGCAAGTGATTGTTGCATATATATAAAATAATAGGAGGAATTTACTATGGCATTAGTACCAACCGTTATAGAGCAGACAAACCGCGGAGAACGAGCGTATGATATTTATTCCCGTCTCCTTAATGACAGAATAGTATTTTTAGCAGATGAAGTTAACGATGTAACAGCATCCCTTGTTGTGGCACAGCTTCTTTTCCTTGAAGCACAGGATCCGGATAAGGATATATGTATGTATATCAACAGTCCCGGAGGTTCTGTAAGTGCAGGCATGGCTATTTATGACACTATGAATTACATCAAATGTGATGTTTCTACAATTTGTATCGGTATGGCAGCATCAATGGGTGCTTTCTTGCTTTCTTCCGGAGCAAAGGGTAAGAGAATAGCACTTCCCAACAGCGAAATAATGATACATCAGCCCCTTGGCGGTATGCAGGGCCAGGCATCCGATATTAAGATCCATGCAGATCATATATTAAGAACAAAGGCAAAGCTTAATCAGATATTGTCTGAAAATACAGGTAAGCCACTTGAGCAGATAGAAAAGGATACAGACAGAGATAATTTCTTAACGGCAGCACAGGCTCTTGAATACGGACTTATAGATCGTGTGTTTGATAAGCGCGCATAATATTTGAAAGGAAGCGGTTAAACCGCAAATCATTTTAATGGCTGATACAACAAACTCAAATACAAAATCCCCCTTCTGCTGTTCTTTTTGCGGAAGGCCGGAAGAATTAACACTTTTTCTTATACCGTCTCCCACCAAGAAAAATGTATTTATTTGCGATGAGTGTATAAATGCATGCTTTGATATAATTGAAGATGCAAAGTTTGACGAACCTGTAGAGGAAAACAAGCTTTCCTACGATTCACTCCCAAAGCCCATTGCAATAAAGAAAACACTTGATGACTATGTTATAGGTCAGGATGAAGCAAAAAAAGCACTTTCTGTTGCAGTTTACAATCACTATAAGCGTTTACTCTCAAAGGATAAAAGAAAAAAGAATGAAGAGGACGACGGTGTAGAAATACAGAAAAGCAATGTACTTCTTTTAGGACCAACAGGTGTGGGAAAAACATTTTTGGCACAAACTCTTGCAAAAACCTTGCAGGTACCCTTTGCCATTGCTGATGCCACAACCTTAACCGAGGCAGGCTATGTAGGCGAAGATGTTGAAAATATTTTGCTTCGTCTTATCCAGGCAGCCGATTACGATATATCTCTTGCAGAAAAGGGAATTATCTATATTGATGAAATAGACAAGATTTCAAGAAGAAGCGAAAACCGTTCGATTACCCGTGATGTTTCGGGTGAAGGTGTACAGCAGGCACTTTTGAAGATTCTTGAGGGCACCGTTTCAAATGTGCCTCCCCAGGGCGGCCGTAAGCATCCCAATCAGGACTTTATACAGATAAATACAGAGAATATTTTGTTTATCTGCGGCGGTGCTTTTGACGGTATTTCCGAAATAATCGAAAAGCGAAAGGGCAGCGGTTCTTTAGGCTTTGGTGTTGAAATAATGTCTAAAAAGGAAAAGCAAACTGCCGATATCTATAAGGATGTAACACCTCACGATATCATGAAATACGGTCTTATTCCTGAGCTTGTAGGAAGATTACCCATGATAGTTGGCCTTGAAGGTTTGGACAGAGACGCTCTTGTTCGTATTCTCAAGGAACCTAAAAACTCTCTGGTTAAGCAGTACAAAAAGCTTTTCGGCATGGACGATATGGAGCTTGAATTTACAGACGAGGCTCTCTATAAAATCGCAGATCTTGCAATAGAAAGAAATATAGGAGCAAGAGGTTTGCGTTCAATTATGGAAAATATGATGCTTCCCATGATGTATGTGCTTCCCTCAAAGGATAATGTTAAAAAAGCAATTATCAATGAGGA
>JAFYPJ010000109.1 GCA_017547545.1 Clostridia bacterium
AGAAGGTTCCTACAATGGTTCAGAATGACAATGTTGTTACTTTCGGTAATCTTGACGACCTTAAGGTTGTAAGATATGCAAAGGGTGAATATACAACATCTTCACAGATCAAAGCAGCTCCCGGTTCTGTTGCATTAAAGGCAGACAAGGTAGTTAACGGATTACTTACAGTTGAGCTTAAATCAGCAGGTACATACACATTCTGTGTACAGTATAACGATGAAAGCTATAACTATTTCACAGTAACAGTTGAATAAAAGATTAAAGTAAGATTTTTGCTTTGGCAAAAATCTTACTTTTCTTATTTACAAAATAACTGATATGTGGTAAACTGTTTATAACATAAGATAAACCATAAGGAGATATAAAAATGGGAGTAGTTACACCTATCTACAAAAGTGCGCCTTGCATAAAAAAGCTTGAAAAACCGATACTTACCGCGGCAGATATGCCCTATGACTCGGTTCTTGTATTTAATGCAGGTGTTAATAAATTCAACGGCAAATATGTTATGGTATTCCGTAACGATTACGGAACCGATCCGGAAAGATTTCTTCGTGAAAGATGCTTCCCTTCCACCTCCCTCGGTGTTGCATTCAGCGATAACGGTATAGATAACTGGGAAGTTCGTGAAATTCCTTTAATGGACAGTAACATAACCAAGGCAGAAACAAATGACCAGATACACCGTTTTTACGATCCCAGACTCACCATTATTGAAGGTAAGCCTTATCTTTGCCTTGCAGCCGACTGCAAAAGAGGTATACGCGGCTGCGTTGCAGAAGTAGACGACAACTTCGAAAAGGTTAACGTTCTTTCAATGTCTGCACCCAACAACCGTAATATGTGTCTTTTCCCCGAAAAGATCAACGGAATGTACTATCGCCTTGAAAGACCGATGGCAATGTATTCGGATGATGCGTATTGCTTTGATGTTTGGTGTTCAAACTCTCCCGATCTTAAATATTGGGGAGATACAAAGCATATGCTCCGTCATGACAAGATGCCTTATACCAATGACAAAATGGGCCCTGCCGCACCTCCTGTTAAAACAGAAAAGGGATGGCTTACCACATTCCATTGCGTAGATGAGGATCCCACAAGAGGAAAGAACGGCTGGGAGCCCAAGTGGACAGCCCGTTACTTCGGCGGTCTTATGCTCCTTGATCTTGAAGATCCTTCAAAGGTTATCGGCATGTACAAAGAACCCCTTCTTGCTCCCGATATGCCCTATGAAACAGATGAGGGATTCCGCCAGAATGTTATATTCCCCGGCGGCATGATACTTGAGGATAGCGGTGAGGTCAAGATATATTACGGTGCTTCGGATACATACGAATGTGTTGCAACCGCAGATGTAAATGACCTTTTAAAGCTTTGTTTGGACTGATATAATTAGGGACGGATTTTTCCGTCCTTAAAATTTACCGAAAGTTAATACACCCAAGGGCATATTATGATATCATTTTTATAAGAAACGGAGGTATAAACCAATGAAAAAAATTACGGCTATTATTTCAATTATTCTTTGTGTAACCATGCTTTTTCCCCTCCTTTCCTTTGCGGGAGCAAGCGGTGTAACACAGAATCCTGATGTAAAAATGCCCTCTGCCACCCCTGTAATAGACGGTGAAATAGAGGAAAACGGAGCATGGTCCCGGGCAGCTGACCACAGCGATAAAACTGCAGGTTATTTTTGGGAAGATAAGCTTATGACAAGCGAGGCAAGCCTGTATTTTGCTTATGACGCTGATAACTTATATTTTGCCGCTGATATAGAGGACTGTGACGCAGAAAGCGGTACGGTATGCACCACAACCTACGATGCCGAAGATTATGGCTTCAACGGAGATGTTATGACACTTATGTTCGATGCTCTCGGCATATTTGAAAAATCGGAATTTCAGACAACGCCCTGGTATAATATAGGTATATATTCGGACGGAAGCGTGGGCGTTTACAGAACAAAGATAAATGATGACGATATTACCTCTTCGGTTCAGGCAAAGGGTGCTGTAACCGAAAAGGGCTGGTGCTTTGAAATAGCCTTACCCTGGTCGGTAATTGCAAAAGATGTAAGCGCAATTACAAACAACGCGCTTAGTGTTGATGTTGCAGAGCTTTGTAAGGAAGGCAGCATTTCAAGAGCTTCTGTGGTATATCTGGACAGATATAAAATAAACCAGACATGGGGAAGATATATAACAGTTTGCGAAACAACCCATGACGGATACAGCGGAAGTAATACAAACGGAACAAGCGCAAAATCCTTTGGTATTATTCTTGAAAACACAGGTGCTCCCGAACATTTCTTCGGTAAATGGGAAATAACCAAAGAAGCAAGCTGTACAGAGGAAGGTTCAAGAGAGCGCAAGTGTACCGATTGCGGTGAAACCCAAACAGAAGTAATTGAAAAACTTGAACACAGCTTTGGTGAATGGGAAACCGTAAAGGAAGCTACCATTGAAGCCGACGGAATGAAAAAAAGAACATGCAGCGTTTGTAAAGAGGCCGAAACAAGAATTATTCCCGCAGGTGGAGATCAGCTTATAGTTGCATATTTCAATGCCTCTGTTGGCACTCCATACAGAGAATTCACAAATATTGATGTTATAAACTATCATCCCGCAACAATAAATGTAAATGCAACCTCAAAGCCTGCTTTAGGTACTATTGTTACCCACGATCATACTGCAAGATACAAGAATTTCAAGAAATTAGCTGTACAGCAAAACCCCGATATCAAATTTCTTTTTACCGTGGCAAACAACAACCTTTCTGTTTTTGAAAGCTGGTTTGCAAGTAAAGGTTATGCAGAAAAACTTGCACAGGAAATGACTATTATTATAGAAACCTATGATTATGACGGTCTGGATATAGACTATGAGTTCCCCTCAGACTCTCAGGTGCTCAGAGATAATTTTGTTCATTTCATGAAATGCATGAGAGAAAACCTTGACAACCTCGGTGCGCATAACGGCAAGGAATATTATCTTTCTATGGCAGTTCCCGGAACACAGTGGACCTTCAGCCTTTTTGATATGAATTCTTTGGCTCTTTATGTTGACTATTTCAACATGATGAACTATGACCTTTACATTCAGCATAACACCACCCACCATCATACCCCCACCTATGACAACGATGCCTCCACCGGTTTTATTGGCGGAAGTGTTTACAGTGACATTCAGCTCTACCTTGAACGCGGAATTCCTGCAAACAAGATAGTTCCCGGATGCGGTTTGTATGCTCTTCGTTACAACAGGGTTCCCAACATAAATAACGGCCTTTATCAAACAGGCTACCGTGACGGAACAAACCTCCATTATACTGATCTTTTAAACGGTTATATCAATAAAAACGGATTTGTTCGCTATTGGGACGAAAAAGCACAGGCTCCTTATCTTTACAATGAATCAACACAAGTGTTTATTTCATACGATGATGAACAGTCGGTTGAGGCAAAATGTAAGGTAGTTGCAGAGCAGGGTGTTCGCGGAATTATGGTATTTGACTATATCACAACAGACGGTATAGGTCTTTTTGACAACATGAGAACATGGCTTGATAACTACACGGTAGGTAAGGGTGAGAAAAAAGATGTTCTTGATTCTTTCACCGATGTTGATAAGGAAATGTGGTATGCGGCAGGTGCAAGATACTGTGTTGAAATGGGTTATATTACAGGTACAGATAAGGGTACATTCATGCCCGACGGCAAGCTTACCCGTGAACAGTTTGTTGTAATTCTTGCAAGAGTTGCAGGTGCAGACCTTACCAAGTATACTGAATCCAAGTTTACAGATGTAAAGGCAAGCGAGTGGTACGGTCCTTCCGTAATCTGGGCAAATGCTGAAGGTTATGTAAACGGTGTTGGTGACGGCTCCAGGTTTGGTGTTGGTCAGGATATGACCCGTGAACAGCTTGCAACCATGTTTTTCAGATATGCAGGTAAGAACGGTGTTAAGGTAGACGGCAAGGCAAATCTTGCAGAATTCACCGATGCAGCTTCTATAGGTAGCTGGGCAACCGATGCTTGCGCATGGGCAATAGATGCAGGACTTCTCGGTTCTACAAAGACCGATGCTAAGGTTCTTGCTCCTCAGATGACAGTAACAAGAGCTCAGGCAGCTAAGATCTTTATGAGTTATGACAGCGTTAAATAATTCAAGGAGAATATAATGGATTGGCAAAATTATCTTTATCCCGAAAACGAAAAACCCCTTGACCGTTTGGTTGAAGGCTACAGCAACACTTCTATCTTCAGAAAGATAGCCTTTGTTGGAGACAGCCTTTCATCGGGAGAGTTTGAAACGGTAAACGAAAAGGGTGAAGCAGAATATCATGACATGTACGAATATTCATTCGGTCAGTATATAGCCCGCAAAAACGGGCTTACTGCCTACAACTTTTCCCGCGGTGGACTTACGGCTGCTACCTATATGAAGGATTACGAGGAAGGTTATTTTTATTGGGATCCTCAATATGCTTCTCAAGCATATGTTATGGCATTGGGAGTAAACGATCTTTGTTACGGCGGTTTCGAAACCGGAACTGTTGAAGATATAGATCTTAAAGATCCTTCCAAAAACAAGCCAACCTTTGCAGGTAATTATGCCGCAATAGTTCAACGCTATAAGGAAATAGCTCCGGATGCAAAATTCTTCTTTGTAACCTTTGCAAAAACATCCAACAAGCTCTTTGCTTCAAAGGCCAAGGAGCACAGAAAGCTTCTTTATGAGCTTGCAGAGCTTTTTGATAATTGCTATGTAATAGATCTTTATGAATTCGGACCGGTCCATGACGATAAATTTTGTGAAAACTATTTTATGTACGGACACATGAATCCAATGGGTTACTTATTTACCGCCAAGATTATCGATTCTTATATAGACTATATCGTACGCACAAACCCCAATGACTTTAAAACCGCAGGTTTTATAAATACCAACATTAAATATTGAATGAAAGGAACAAAAATGAAAAGGATACTGTTTTCGGCAAGTGTTATATTACTTGCTCTGCTTTTAAGCATCACCGTTTTCGCCTTTGAAGCAAAGCTTTGGCCGGGTGACGGCGATATTACAGAAACCGATCTTGTATTTTCAAGTAACTCCTCAGGACTTGATTTCAGAAACGGAAAGCTCTATTCGGTAGATAACGGAGAAGGCTCTCTTTACATCATGGATGTAGCAAAGGACGGAACAATTACCTTTGTTCCCGGTTTTGAATCAGGAGTTGGCATAACCTCTAACAATATGAGCGTGCCCGATGCCGAGGGTGTTTCTACAGATAACAAAGGCTTTGTATATATAGCCGCTGAAAGAGATAACGCGGGCGGCAACAGCTGTAATATGATCTTAAAGGTTAACCCCGAAAAGGCTCTTGACAAAGACTCTTTACTTTGGGCAGATACGGATTGGAATCTTACATCCGCTATGCCTTCTGTAAGTTCCAACAAGGGCATTGAAGCCTGTGAATGGGTAGGTTTTGAAGATATTAACGGCAAGGTACCTGACAAAAACACAGGAAAGCTCTTTGACAGTAACGATTACCCCGATTCAGATTCCGAGGGTATTATGTTTGTTGGCCTTGAAAATAACGGTCATATTTACGGATTTGTTCTCAATTCCAACGGTACATCGGTGCTTATATGTGATATAGAGTCCGGATTTGACGGAATAATGGCACTTGATTATGATGAATATGAGGATGTTCTCTGGGCAGTTACAGATAACAACTTTGATAACACTGCGGCAAAGCTCACATTTAACGGAACAAATACTCCTGAAAAAGAGTTTTATGCCGCCCCCGGTGAGCTTGACACAGGAGCAAATAATGAAGGCTTTGCCATTGCCGACCATACCTATACACGCGAAGGCAGAAGACCTGTTTACCGCATTACCGACGGTCCCCGTAAGGGTGCGCTGAAGGTTGGTTCGATTTACTGTGATTATGTGGTTCATGAATGTCTTGCTTTTGAATGGATCACAATAAAAGAAGCTTCCTGCGCGAACGGTATAGAGGAAAAACGCTGTATAGAATGCGGAAAGGTTGCCGAAACAAATATAGTTCCTTCCCTCTACGGTCATAACAACAATTCACAGGTTGTTTACGGCACAAGAATAAATGACAAGGGACAAAAAGAGCTCTACTGTAAGGAATGTGATATCGGAATAGATATTGATGCTTCAAACATCTCTCTTGTTTTTGAGGATACCCCCCTCAATACCTGGTACGGTGATGCAGTTGGATTTATCTATTCTCAGGGGTATATGGGAAGCACTTCTGCTCAAAAATATACATTTGAACCGAATACAAATACATCAAGAGCAATGTTTGTTACCATTCTCGGAAGAATAAAGGGTATTGATACAGAAAAATATACCGTTTCCGATGATAAGGCTCTCCCCTTCTCGGATATGGCAAACGGACAGTGGTATACCCCTTATGTTATATGGGCATACGAAACCGGAGTGGTTACCGGTTATCCCAACGGATGCTTCGGTATAAATGACAGCATTACCCGTGAACAGATAGTTTCTATTCTTTACAGAATATCCGCACCTTCCCAAAAGCCCGATGATAAAATCCTTGGTGCATATACCGATGCTTCTTCAATAAGCTCCTATGCCGTAGATGCTTTTAAATGGGCTGTTGAAAACCGCATTGTAAAAGGCACCTCTGCCACCACTCTCGCTCCCAAGAAAACAGCTACAAGAGCTGAAATAGCACAGGTTGTATTAAATTATCTTGATTCCGGCTTTTAATTGAGTACCTGCGCATCAAAATCCGTCTAACGGGTAGTGTAAACAAACAAAAAACTCCCTTTCGGGAGTTTTTTTATCTAATTACTTGATTTTATATTTATAATAGTGTATAATAAATTAACAAATTTTAAAAAAGAAAGGAAATAATCATGAAGAAATTTTTATCTCTTATTCTTGTATCGGTTATGCTTCTTTGCATGATCCCCTTTACCTCCTCTGCAGCCTATACCCAGGATGAGCTTCCCGGCTTCGAGGGAACAGGCTATGTATGGGACAGACTTTGTATGTTCAACATCAACCTTAACGGCGGTAAGTTCAATGCGAACTCAGGCGCTGTTTGCGGTGCTGTTCAGGCAAATGCCCTTAACATCGTTGACGGCTTCTCCGGTCAATTCCAGGTTTATGTTTACCACCCTGCAAACACACCCGTTGACGCAGGCTGGAACACCTATCTTGGCGTAATTTATTATTACAACAACCGCGTTTCCCCCACATATTACTATCTTGGCGATCTTATGACCGTTCTTTACAATTCCACAGAGAAGGACGGCGCAACTCTTGATAACTACCTCCTCGAGGGTGCAGCTCCCTTTACAGCAGGCGATTTTGCAGTTGGTATAATTGCCGCAGGTATTCTTAACGGTTCTATGTATACATACACAGCAACCTGGTCAGAGGCTGCTCCCAAGCAGTATACACTTACCCTTGATACCGCAGGCGGCACAATGCCCGCCGGCTACAGCACCACCTACACATTTACAGATGATCAGCTTTTAAATGACGTTATCGGCGGTTATCCCGTTCCCACCAAGTCCGGCTATGTATTCAAGGGCTGGAAGAGAGGAACATCCTCCGACCTTTGGGAAACCGGCTGGGGAACTCAGCCCTATACATGGGGTCAGGACATCACCGTTACCGCTCAGTGGGAGGAAGAGGTCGTTACCCCCACCGAATGTGAAAACCACAGCTTCGTAAATAAGGTTTGTACAGTATGCGGTGCAGCATTACAGACCTCCTATACAGTAGGCGACTATACCTACACCTACGCTGATTCCAACAAGCTCGGCGCATCTGCAGGCTGGAACGTAGTTGTAACAGATACAACAAAGACCTCCTACGGTGCTATCAACGGCAACCTCCACGGTATTCCCGTAACTGTTCTTTCAAAGACCTATGACGGATGTACAAAGATGACATCTGCTCCCGCCATCCCCGCAACAGTTGAGGTTCTCTACAATGCGTACAAGGGAACAGCCATCACCGCTACTCCCACAATTCCCGCAAGCGTAGTTAAGATCTACGGTGCGTTCAAGAACTGTAAGTCTCTTACCACCATCACAAATCTCCCTGCAAATGTTACCGATATGACCTTTGCATTCGCTAACTGCTCCAAGCTCACAGCTTCTCCCGCAATTCCCACAGGCGTTACCTCTCTCTGGGGCGCATTCAAGAATTGTACAGCTCTCAAGTCTGTAGCTTCTATTCCCACAACCGTTGAAAATATGGTTGAGGCGTTTGACGGCTGCTCCTCTCTCACAGGCGCAGTTACCATCGGCACAAACAACAATAAGAGAGCCTTCAGAGGTACAGCGGTTACCGACGTTACCGTTACAGCAAATGTAACTCATTTCGCTCTCAGCTGCTTCAAGACAAACAGCACAATTCAGAATGTTTATTATACCGGTGCGGCAACCGCATGGAACGATATCACCTATGAGGGCTACAATACCAAGGTTCTCAATGCACACGTAAGAACAGATGTTAAGGCTGCTGAGCCTACCGTTGAGGTTAAGAACGGCAGAACCTATATCTGTGACCTTGATACAGATAACCTCCGTGACGTATTTATCGGTAAGGGCAGAGCAGTTGCATACCGCGGCGTTGTTATGAATAAGGTTGTTGGCTTTACCGCTGCAAGAATCAACGGTGTAAGCGTATATACCTATGGTGCAAAGATCGGTGCAGGTAACTACACTCTCTGTGCAAGATACAACGACGGTACAACAAGACTTTACTACTTTACAGTAGCATAATTAAAAATTCATTTAATGCAAAAGGAGCCGTAAATCGGCTCCTTTTATTGGAGTATATCATGAAAAAAGTTCCTATAGCCCTGGTGCTGGATGATCCGGCACCGGGTATAAGTGTGTATTATACGCACCATAACAAAACTGTAACCGAGGATGGCAGACCGCTTCTTGAATACAATCCCAATTCTACTCTTTTTGAGTTTTGCGATATTATAGAAAAATACGGAATAAAGGGCAAATTCAGCGTTGTTCCCATGCCGGGAAACCGCGGTGATGTAGTTCACGGAATAGAGGGCTTTTCAAAAAAAGACTTTGATGAATGGATAACAACTGTTCAAAGCCGCGTTATGCCTGCATTTTCTGTAGGCCCCGAAATGTTAACCCATAATTATGCCGTTGATATACCAAGCGGTAAGATAATAGAAATAAACGAATGTACATGGGCATCCGATAAGGACAGAAGCGTTCTTACACCCTATATTACAAAAGCCTTTTCACTCTTAAAAGAAGCAGGGTTTAATTCAAGAGGATGTACTTCTCCCTGGTCCTTCGGTATTGAAGTGGAGGATGAATATGTTCAGGCGGTTTCTCAGTCTGTATTTGATGTTTACAAAGATAACAACTGTTGGTATTACCTGCGTGGATTAAGAAATGTACCCAATGCAAAGCCTTGGGTTGAATATGATGACGGAAAACGCTGTGTTGTATCCATACCTGCTACCACTCACGATTACATATGGCAAACTATTGATACTACCGATTCATCGCAAGAGTTTATTTCTTCTGTAGCAGACAGATATATTACCGCCAACGGCAAGGGCGGAGATATTGTAAAGGTGCTTGAAACGGGTGGTTATCCTCTCTTTATAACCCATTGGCAAAGCCTTATTTCAAACGGACTATGTACAGGAATGAAAGTGCTTGAGCTTATAGCGCAGAGAATAGAAAAGCATCTTTCAAACAGAGTAGAATGGTACAGCTATGAGGATATTATGAACCTTGTTTTATCGAATAAGGATAATTATCCGAAACCAAACTTTTAAAACAAAAAGCAGAGAATCGCAATTCTCTGCTTTTATTATTATTCAACCGTTACAGTATAATAATTATAGCTGTCGTCCTTATACTGAACACAGAAGGTATATACACCTGCCGTTTGAATTCTTACCTTGATAACTCCGTTGGAGATATGCTTTTCTGTCATTGCAACAGAACCTGCTGCATTCTTTATCTGCGAGGATGTGGTATATTCACCCTTTGCATATCTTACAACCTTCAGGTCATCAACATTTCCTATAGTAAACACATTGCCTTCCTGTACAAAGGTCGGAACCTTCTGTACCACCTCATAAGTATAGAATACGCTGAATCCGTTTTCATAGCAAACCGCAACGGTAACCGTTCCGTTTTGACGGTACTGGATCATATATGAGGTCTTATCGGGAATATATCTTGCAGTAAATGCTCTTGCACCCTCTGTCTTTTTGATCGAAGAAGCACTGGTATGTGTACCGTAGGCGGTACGGATAACCTTGATTCCTTCAAGATTTCCGATAGTAAGCTGAAGGCCGTTGATACTGAAAGTAGGTTCGGTTACATTTATTTCTACATAGAGAAATTCCATACTGCCGTCATTATGGCGAACAAGTACTGTATGTTCACCGCCGGCATTTACCGAATAGGAGTATTCTGTTGCCGTACCAACTCTTTCGGCGGTTATACGAACCGTTTTATTTTTATTTACATCACCGTAAACCGTATAATGTCCCTTGGCAATAAAGATATCCTTTATATCACTTAAATTAGTCATAGATATCTTGATACCGTCAACCGAAACTTTGGTTTTGTTTCCTTGGATAGTGATATAGTTGAAATATTCGTTTGTATCTATCATAACAACGCAAACGGTATAGTCTGCATTGTCGCTGATAATTTCGGTAAAGATATTATTTGCGGTATTTTCTGCAATCTCTTGCGCAAATATTTCCACAGCACCTGCTGCTCTCATATCTTCAGCAGAGGTGTAATTGCCTTTAATATAAAGGATGCTTTCTATATTAGCCGCCTCAGTAACCTTAAAGCTGTTGCCGCTGCAAGTAACCGTAGGCGCGGTAAGTGTTCCGGTAAGCTTGGGAATAGCCTCACTGTAATGAGCATCACATCTTATACACTGGCTTCTCTTTTCTCCTTCTTCACGGTAGGTAGGCTCACGGTATACAAACCATTCACCGTATGTATGTCCGATATCTTTGCATGGATGGGCGCTGTATTCGTCAAGCCATTCTCTCATATTATCAAAGAGACCGATACCGTCGGTGGTACAATAGTCAAATACCATCAGACCGCGTACACCTGCTTCGGAAACAAGCTTACACTTTACTTCAACAGACTGTTCATCATCGTATGAGATAAATATCTTTTCACTTGCATTATAGAGGTAAGGAGCCTGTGCATTTTCATCCCAATAACGAACATAACCGTTCTTGTTTACATAGCTGTTTTTTATTTCGGTATAATGAATGTTGGTATAATCTCTTGTACCTGTTTGGTAAAGACCGTTATTGGTGCTTGCAACATCCTTCCAGCGAATTGAGTACATACCGCAACCGGGAACTATCTTTTCGGCCGGAATACCGCGGCTTAAATAAAGCTGAATATCGGCATTAACGCTTCCGCCAACTGCACCTGCCAGGCTGTTGTTGTACGGAGGAGTATGGTGATGGGTTTTGGCATTGTTGATATAAAGGTCATAGTTCATTATATTGAAATAATCAACATGCTCGGAAAGTGAAGATATATCAAAAAGACTAAATGCCCAGGATCCGCCCGGAACAGCCATGGAAAGAAAATACTCTTTTCCCGTTTCACTTGAAAGTGCATCCAGATTTTCTCTCATGCATTTCATGAAATACACAAAATTTGTTTTGTAGGTAGAAGATCCAGAAGGAAATTCGTAGTCAATATCAAAACCGTCAAAACCGTTATCCTTGATTATCTTTGTCATTTCCGCTGCTAATTTTGATGCATAGGTTTTTGAACCGAACCAACTCTCAAATGTGGTAAGATTGGCATTTGCAACGGTGAAAAGAAATTTAATATCCGGATTCTGTTCCTCGGCAATCTTACGGGTAGAAGCAAGAACAGGGGTAAAGCCGTGAGAAACTATCTCGCCGCTTGCAGGATTTGAGGGTGCATCTGCTTTTACAGAAGCAGGATGGAAATTGATAACATCAATATTTTCGAATTCATAATCAGCAGGAGAAACAGATGCATTATAGTATGCAACAACTATTGAATCGCCATGCGCAGGAATAGTTTTATACTGTGCTGTACCGCAACCGTAACAGGTTCTCATTTTTGAACCAGATTTGCCGTCTGTTGCTGCAACAACCACCTTCCATTTTCCGTATTCGTGATCTGTTACGGGAATAACCTCTGATACGGTTATTCCGCATTCTGTACAGGTATGCTCACGAAGACCTTCCAAGGTACAGGTAGCTTCGGTGATAACAGTCCATTCTCCAAAGAAATGATCGGGAGAAGCTCCGTTTACAAGCACCAATCCAAAGCCTTTGGCATCGGTACCGTTAGTTTCAACACCCTTCATGGAATCATAGGTTTCTTCACAAACTGTGATAAATCTTCCCCATGTGTCAATAGTGCCGTCTGAAGTTGTATATCTATCCATATATATAACCGAAGCATGGGATACTGCATCCTTTGCATAAAGCTCGGTCAATGCAGGTGAAAGAGCGTTTCCGGATATGGATTTCATGTCATTTAAAATAACACTCCAGGGCAATGCCGCTTCAAAGCGCCAGCCTGTTGCGGTTACAACCCCTGCGGTTTTAGCATCGTTTACCTTGCTTGGATTTACCATTGTACGGAACACACCTACACCGCCGTTAGAAAATATACCGATATTGTATCTGGGTGTATCCTGATATGCGGAACGCTCAAATTTGCACAAAGGATCAAGCATAAGTGTGATTACATCTCCCGTCCAACCGTATTCCAGGTCATAGGAGGCGGATTTTGAATAAATAAGACCGCTTTGAGCATCATTATCTGTGATGTCTGCCGCAAAATAAAGATAGGTTTCGTCATAAGCAAAGTACATCTTGGCACTATGAGTCATAGGCCTTGATGCCCAATAATAACCAACCGTATCTTCGTTATGATCGGCCGAAAGAGACCAGATTCCGTTATCCTCTATCGTACCGTCAATAACAGGTGAAGATTTAGGCATTGTAATGTCAGGATTCTGCGCAACACCACCGGGGCCTGCAAAAACAAAGCAAGGGAACAAAAGGGCTACACAGAAAAGGATTGCTAAAAATTTGTTGAACTTTTTCATTTTCATTTCTCCTGAATAAATACATACACAGATAATATAACATATAATTATACAGTATTACAATATTTGCATATTAATTTTTTATAAATAATATATTCAAAAAACCGTCCTGACGGACGGTTTTTTATGCTATCATATTTTTTTCGGTTGAATTACTTAACTTCAACTTCTGCGCCTGCTTCAGCGAGCTGAGCCTTGAGAGCTTCTGCTTCGTCCTTGGAAACGCCTTCCTTGAGAGTCTTGGGAGCGCCTTCAACGAGATCCTTTGCGTCCTTAAGGCCGAGACCTGTGATCTCACGAACAACCTTAATAACATTGAGCTTGGATGCGCCTGCAGACTTAAGAATTACATCGAATTCAGTCTTTTCTTCAACTGCTGCTGCAGCGGGAGCTGCACCTGCCATAGCTACGGGAGCTGCGGATACACCGAACTCTTCTTCAACTGCCTTTACGAGATCGTTGAGTTCGAGAATTGTTAATGCTTTAATTTCTTCAAGTATGTTTGTAATCTTTTCGCTTGCCATTTTGAAATACCTCCAATAAATAAATTAAATTAGTAATTTGTAAGTCGATGGACTTATTCTGCTGCAGGAGCTTCTGCTTCTGCGGGTGCAGCTTCTTCAGCTGCTGCGGGAACTTCTTCGCCACTCTTGTCGATAATAGCCTGGATACCATATGCGAACTTGTAAAGAGGAGACTGGATGCTTCCCAACAACTTGCAGATAAGACCTTCTCTGGAAGGAATATCAGCAAGCGCATTTACTGCTGCTGCGTCGATAACGCCATTATCAATGAAACCTGCCTTGATTTCGTAGGTTTCGATCTTATCAGCATATTTCTTTGCGATCTTAGCTGCTGCTACAGGATCGCTTTCGCTTACTGCAAAAGCTGTCATACCAACGAGATATTCCTTCATCTCGGGGTAACCTGCTTCTTCGCAAGCACGGCCGGTAATGCTGTTCTTATAAACCTTGTAGTCTACACCTGCCTCACGCATCTCGTTACGGAGCTTTGTATCGTCTTCAACGGTAATACCCTGATAACAAACAAGAACACCTGCGGTTGCGTTTTTGATCTTTTCAGCGAGAACTGCTACATCGTTCTGCTTCTTAGCTAAAATTTTTGCACTCGGCATGTCTTTTTCACCTCCCGAAAAAAATAAAAAACTTTCTTCGGCTTTAAAAATAAACATACCAACCGAAAGAAAGTTAAAACAAATCTATGTGTTTTAAATTGAACTCTTTATTTATGAGCCCTTTCCTCGGCAGGACATTTTACTTTAAAACCTGCTGTCTTTGGATAGCCTGAATATAATACCACACACTTCTTCTTTTGTCAAGGGGTTTAACAAAAAGTTAATAATTAAAGGGCAGATGCTGCTCTGCCCTTATACTTTTAACAAACCTATAAAAAATTCATAACCGCTGTAAAGCTCGTCTAAATGAGATCTTATTTTTGTATCCGCCACTTCGAAATCCTTGGCTTTCTTCCACCAAAGCTCCATTTCATCTTTCAGGGTTTTGATATAATCTGTTTTAAATATTGCATTTGCCGTTGTATACTGGGCAAAATGCTTTCCGTCGCTGCTTATTTCGAGGGCAAAGAAGTATTCCTCAACAAGCTCGGAGGCTTCACCGTAATAAGCATCTATAAAAGCTCTTATCTCGGAATTGTATTCTTCTTTTGTAATATCGGGATCCCACATTAGAAGTGAGAGAAGATAGGAGCGCAATGCACCGAATTCATCACCGTTATCCTGCAGATGCCCTTCATTGAACATACCTTTTACACCTATCTGCTTGAAATATTTGTAATTATCATACATAGCATCAAAGTTCATAAAAGGAAGCTTATCGTCCTGAGTGAATTCTACAATATAATACCAGATATATATATTATCGGAAAGCTCGCACCAGCCTTCAAGATCCTTGTTAAAATCACGGTTTTTGGAACAATCCTCGTCATTAAGAGGACAGCCGCAGCAGCTTTCAATGGGACAATACATTACAACCACATTGTCTGCGGGTGCCGTTTTGGGAGGATCAATCGAAAACATATAGGCAAGGGTAAGTATCTTTACATCCGGATATTCGGGTTTTATAGCATCGGCAAGGCGGTTTATAAATCTTATAAGCGATCCTGCCGTACTTTTTTCTTCAACATTTGCTCTGCTGCATGCCGCACATTTACAATAGTTATAATTATCGTTTTGTGTTACCGAAATTATTTTCACATCGTCAAGCCTGCTGCAAAGTGTAAGAAGCTTTTCAAGAGTTTTTTGATAGTTTTCCTCATCCGAAAAACAAGGCTGTGTGGATTGGGGAGCAAGATCAAAGGTGGTGGCCATGGTATGAACAAATTCGCTTCCGAAGCTGAAATTACCGCCCAAATAATAACTCATGGTTCTTCTGAAATTTGAATTTATCTTTCTCTTGGCAGCATATTCATGGGGTAATATCTGATATTGGTCACAGTCCCTGTATTCAAGATAGGGTGTCTGCCTGTCATTAAGCTCTGCAGGGATATCTATAGCCTCGCTCTTATAAACAACCTCACAATCCTGTGCAAAGAAACGATAGCCCAGATATTCTTCAAGGAAAGAATATACTGCATAAAGAGTACCTCTGCGTTCTGCACCCGTAAGAATAAGATTTTTACCCTCTGTTTTTATAAGGAGAGTTTCTTCACCGTAATCGCTTCTGTCTATTTTTGAAACAGTATCACCTTCACGGGAGGTTATACCTACAACTATTTCATATTCGGAAGGCTCGGTATCATCGGTTTCAAGGGGAAGCTTGATATCGGTGGCAAGCTCAATATATTTCTGAAGCTCCTGTGCCGCGTAAACCTCGTTTAAGCCAAAGGTCTTCATTTCCCACTCGTGGTATATTATTTTATATTTTGAAATATCCACGCCGTTTACCGTTATGCTTTTCACGGGAGGTTCTTTGGAGGTACGGGTCATTTCGTGTACACTTACATATACAAAATCCTCCTCTTTCTGAGCTTCATAGTTCACCTTTCCCTGTGCATCAATATTCTTTGGAAATACAGGTTTACCGAAAACGGTATTTTCGGTAAGCTTATCAAAAGCATTTGAATATGCATATGCACTTCCCGCGGATATATGTATATTCTCTCCCTCTGATTTAAGAGAATAGCTAACACTGTCATTTACCGCTTCATGGCCGCGGGCATCGCCTATTATTATTTCATATTCAGCCGCTTCCTCTGAATCATTCTGAATATTCAGCTCCACTCCGTAATTTCTGCGTATCATGTCCTGTAAACGCAGCGCGGCAAATTTGTTAAGGGTAAATTCCTCAACATAGCTGCCCATTACCTCGCGGTATACGATAGTATACTTTGATATATCAACCCCGGACCCGTTTCCCTTATTACCGCAGGAAACAGCGCCGAATACAAGAACAAGACACAACAAAACAATAAATGCTTTTTTCATAATATATTCTCCGTTCACAATATGCTTTTATTATACTTTGGCATAACAAAACTGTCAACAATAAATAAAAAAAAGATACAATTATACTTGAAAAATTCAAGAGTATAGGATATAATGAAAGTAATATTTACCGAAAGGAAAAACTTAAATGAAAGCAGCAGTTTGGACCGAAATCGGAAAGGTTGAGGTCAAAGAAGTAGAAAAGCCGAAGGTGCAGCCCGGTTGGGTTATACTAAAGATTACGGCGGCAGGTCTTTGTGCCACCGATATACACCATATATTCGGCAAAATCACCCTTACAAAACCGCCACACATATTAGGTCATGAGATGGCAGGTGTTATTGAAGAAATCGGTGAAGGAGTTGAAGGCTGGCAGATAGGTGACAGATGTACCGTTGATACAATGGTAGGCTGTAAAACCTGCAAATACTGTAAAGAGGGTAACAGCGAATTCTGTTGTAACGGCGGTGAAATAGGTTACGCTCCATACAACGGAGCATATTCGGAATATGTTGCGGTTCCCGCCCCCAATCTCCACAAATTGCCCGATAATGTTAGCGATGAAGAAGCGGCTATTATAGAAAGCTGCGTTTGCCCTGCAGGCTCCATGCTATCCCACCCCGTAAAACAAGGACAGACTGTTTTGGTTCAGGGTGCAGGCCCTGCCGGTCTTGCATATATTCAGCTTGCAAAAATACAGGGCGCAAAAAAGGTTATACTCTCTTGCCGTAAGAGCTACAGAAGTGACCTTGCTATGCAGCTGGGTGCAGATGTTCATATAGACCCCACCAAAGAAGATGTTTATCAAAGAGTTCTTGAAGAAACAGACGGTTACGGTGTTGATGTTTCGATTGATGCGGCAGGCTTTGGTGAAACCGTAAAAACCGCGGTGAAATGTGCTTGCGGCGGTGCAAATGTAATTCTTTACGGTATACCTGCAGACAACGATAAGGTAGATTTCCCCGTTACCGATATAATTATCAAACAGCTTTCAATAATAGGTGCATGCTCCTCTCCAAAGGCGTGGGAGCCTATGCTCAAGTGGGCAAGCGAGGGCAAGTTCAACCTTAAAGCAATGGTAAGTGCAGAATATAAGCTTGATGACATTATGCAGGCTATAGATGACATTGAAAACAGAAGAAATAATATAGTAAAGGCGGTTATAAGTTTCAAATGATTATTACAGATGTAGAAGTATTGGTTGTTAAACAGCCCGAAATTAAAATGATTGGTGACGGCAGTCAGGATACTGCCGTTGTCAGAGTTACTACAGACACAGGCATTCAGGGTATAGGCGAGGTTGACTCCTCCCCCTATATAGTAAAGGCTATAGTTGAATCTCCTGCATCCCATGAGGTTTGCCGCGGTCTTCGTGACGCAGTTATTGGCATGGATCCCTTTGATGTTGAGGTTATCTGGCAGAAGATGTACAACTACTCCTACTATTACGGCAGACGAAGTGCCGCAATACATGCAATGAGCGGTATTGATATTGCTATCTGGGATATCATAGGTAAAGCTCTCGGCAAGCCTGTACATAAGCTCCTTGGCGGTTCCTTCCGCAACAAGATCAAGGCATATTGCTCCATCCTTATGCCCGAAACAGAGGAAGAAATTGCAAGAATATGCGAAACCTATCTTCCCATGGGCTTCACGGGAATCAAGTGGGGCTGGGGCGCATTGGGACGCGATGATGAAAAGGACCTTGAGCTTGTAAGACTTTGCCGTAAGCACATGGGGGACAAGCCCAAGCTTATGATAGATATCGGTATGAGATGGACAGAATACAAGCAGGCAGTACGCCTTTGTAACAAATTCAGCGAATATGATGTTCACTGGGTTGAAGAGCCCTTCCTTCCCGATGCGGTTGATTTCTATAAGAGATTAACTCAGGATGTTTCCTGTGTTAATATTTCCGCGGGTGAAGAGCTTGGCACAATGTATGAATTCAATGAGCTTATAAATGGCTGTAACATCGACATTATCCAGCCCGATATGAGCCGTTGCGGCGGTATTACCGTTGCAAAAAAGGTTATGGATATGGCAATGCTCAAGGGTATCCCCATGATCCCCCATGCATTCAAAACAGGTATCCTTATGTCCGCATCCCTCCAGCTTATTGCGGCAACACCCAACTCCCCCTTCCTTGAATACTGTTCTCAGGAAACAGTTCTTTCCAAGAACCTTGTTAAGCACCACTTCCAGATAGATTCCGAAGGTTATGTAAATATCCCCGACATCCCCGGTCTTGGTGTTGAAATTGACGAAGAAATCGCAGAAAAATATTCGGTTAAAATATAGTTAAATTAAAAGGAGCTGATTCTCAGCTCCTTTTTGTTATCTGTTCCTTTATTTGCAGCATCCCCTTTGGAGTAGGATGTCCGGAAATTTTGTCTATATCCTCAAGCTCTATGTATTTTACACCGTAATACTCGCAGGCAGTTTTCATTCCGTTTGCAATCTCTTCTTTCAATCCATCGTTTATAAGCCATATGATATTAGAGTCCGGCACTGTTTCTTTAAGACGGTATATAAAATAACAAATTGCAGGAAGCACATAATAAAGCTCTTCCTTTTGCCAATCAGAGAACTTCAGCTCACCAACAGGTGCATCCGACCAGCTATCATTTGTGCCGCCGAAAACAAACACCGTATCCACCGTATTTTTTTCAAAAAAGCGGTTGGCTATATGTCTGTTCAAACGAAATATAAAGGATGATGTTTCGGAACAATCCTCAGCATTATATCCGGTGTGGCAGATACAGGAACCAGACCAACTGTCATTTAAAATTAAATCCGAACCGCTTTCTGCCATGAGCATATGCCACCAGGTCTGCTCAACCTTTGAAAGTCCGTGAGGTGTAGGATCCTGCCAATAATAGGCAGCATAATGTTCCGGAATATACCCTAAGAATGTTGAATAACTGTCTCCGAATATAACTGTGTTTTTAAAATTCATTTTATAACCCCTGAAATCTGATTTATTTGTTTTATTATATCACAAAATATACCGTGTTTCAAGAGTCTGTATCTCGGTTTACAGATTGACAAGAAAGATTATTTATGTTAAAATTCAATTAAAATACAGTTTAACGAGGATTTATCATGAATAAAAATTTTATACCCAAGGGCCCCTATGCGGTTCTCATGACACCCTTTAAAGAGGACGGATCAATAGATTTTGAAGCTTACGAGGCAGAGGTTGAATTTCTTGCTTCAAGCGATATTGCAGGTCTTTTCCCCTGTGCTACTACAGGAGAATTTGTACACACCTCCCCTGAGGAAAATATGAAGCTTATCGAAGTTTGTGCAAAGGTGAACCGCGGAAGAAAATCTATTGCAGCAGGTGCTTGTGCCACAAATCTTGATACAGTTGAAATGTATGCAAGATGTGCCGATAAATGCGGCTGCGATGCGATAGTTGTTTGCGTTCCTTATTATATTACCCTTCCCCAGCCCGAAATAAAGGAATTCTTTCTCCGTCTTGCAAAAAGACTTCCTGATATTAACATTATTCTTTACAACATCCCCATGTTTACGGGTGAAATAGCAGTTCCCACCATAGAAGCCTTGCTTGAATGCGACAATATCGTTGGTATTAAAGACTCCTCCCAAAACCTGAAGCGTATCTGCCATACCATTGATATAAAAAATGAAAAGAAACCCGATTTTGCGGTTTTCTGCGGTACAGATGACCTTCTTCTCCCCGCCCTTGTTGCAGGCTGCACCGGCTCTATGACCGCTATGTCTGCCATTCTTCCCGAAGCAAATGCAAAAATATATGCTTTGTATAATGAAGGGAAAATAAAAGAGGCACAGGAGCTTAATATGTCATATCTCAAGCTTGTTCGCCTTTGCGACAGCCTTCCCTTCCCCGCAGGCTACAAATTAGCCTTTGAAAAGCGCGGTTTCAAGATGGGCAACAAGCAGATCGTTTCAATAGAAGGCAGCGATGATTACCTCCGTATTGAAAGAGAAATGGAAAAGGAAATAAAGAAATTTATATAAGAAAGCATCAAGTGCTGCATCCAATTTCGCTCTGACCTTTAACACTTTATCGATCATTCGGTTGCACGAAATAAACTTTCCTATAAATAATGAATAAAAGAGCTTCGTTTGAAGCTCTTTTATTATATTAAGTTTTCGCTTTATTTATTGTTATACGCCGCCTGCGCTGCAAGATCGGTGAAAAGTGAAGTTGCCAAGCCCTCTCCTAA
>JAFYPJ010000110.1 GCA_017547545.1 Clostridia bacterium
CCTGCTGCTTCTGTTGCAGAGGTTGCCAACCGTACACTTCTTATGATAATGTAGTCTCCGTCCTGAACGGTAACTCCGTTTGCGGGGTAGAGATACTGATAACGAAGGGTGTTGAGTCTGCCGCTGTATGCAGAGTTGGATGCGGGATTTATAACATACTTGTTAAATCCGTTATTGTTATAAGCATTGTTGAAGCCTATAAATGTTGTTGAGGACACACCCTTACGGCTGCCCGATGTATGATAAAGTGCCTGGAACTGTACCACACTTGAGTTTGCCGAAACAATTGAGGCATCAATTACCATGTAAGGATAATTTGTTGCATTTACAGACATGTAGCTCTTGCCTGCAAGCACGGAATTGGAGTTATAGCTTGTGGTGTTGGGAAGACCGTAGGAAACCGAAACTGTAGGACCGTTCAAAAATTCCTTTACGGTAAGCTTTGCACCTGTCATTACCTTTGTTCTTGTAGATTCAGCATAATTACCTAATGTAAGGAATGCGTCATCTGTTGCAAAGTAAAGATTCTTTAAGTCAAGGGAAGGATCGGGATAAACTATTTCGTTCTTACCCTGTGCTGCTCTCTTGGGACCTGCGGAAAGAATTACAGAGTTTACAACAGAACGGGTTGAACCGTCTGAAGGACTGTTTACTACCGCATAGCTGCCGGAGGACTGAAGCTCGATAAGGTTTGCAGATCCGCCGCCGTCAAGAATGAAAGCGGTGTTGAAATCCATGTCATCTGCAAAATCCCAGTAATCGTTAAAATCAAGACCTGTAGAGAAGGAGGACTGACGGCCGTCATTTACAACAAATGCAACGCTACCGTTATTCTTGATACCGATGATGGTGGTAGGATAGTTGGTAGAAGTACCTGTTTCCTGCTTTACACCGTCTACTACAAAAGGCATATGTCCGCCAACTGCGGTGTAGCAGTTCTGCCAGCCTTCTGTATTTCTGCCGTAACGCTCACTTACATTGAAGGAAAGGGTTACACTGTCGCCTACTGCAAAGCTTGTCATCTTATTAAGTGCAGTACCGCGGCCTGTTAAGATCATACGGTTTGCCTGCATTGTGGGATTGGATGTAGTTGCAGAGGAATAGATAGCGGTAACGGTACCTGTCATGGTAGCGCCGTGCTTTACTGTATAATCGCTTGTAAAGTCGATAACTACCTCATATGCATCGGAAAGAGAGTTTGTTGTTGCAACACCCTTATCCGAATATACTACAAGTGCGTTGTTTGCAGGAAGTCTGTTAAGACCGTCTGCTGCTACGGTTACGCTCTTTGTATTGTTCTTTACGGAAATTGCAAGATCGGGACGGCCGATCATGGGAACGCTGTCATTTGTTACACCAAAGGACCAGAAATCACCTTCATAGGGAGTTTCCTGTCTTATCTGTGCGGAACAAACTATTTCACCGTTATATACGGTGTAACCGCGGGGAAGTGTAAGCGCCTTTGTTACAACCGCGTCAGAATATCCGTTATAGGAGGTACCTGAGCCCTCAACACGGGAATGAGCAGAGCTCATTGTCCAAAGGTCACCGTTAACCGCCGCAATCGCAACCTTGCCCTGACCGTTGGAGGAGTTAAAGCTTGTAACGGTATTAAGGGTGGTTTTAGACTGGTTAACATAGTCTCTTGTGTTTGTAACATCAACATAAAGGTCTGTCTGTGCAAGGTCAAACTCTACTATGTTGAAGTTCTGAAGTTCATACTTTGATGAGGAAGATGTCTTTATATTGGTGCTTGTTACACCTGTATAAAGTGTCTTCGTGCTTCTTGAGGTTTCTCCGTTAAGTGCGGGAGAAATTGTGCTTGCGCCTGCAAGTGCAGCTTCGGTATCACCTGTTTCTGCATCAGCGGGAGCACTTACAACAGGAGCTTCAACTTCTTCGCTTACTTTATCAGCGAAAGCAGTGAGGCTTGTTGTTACACACATAGGTACTATCATTACAACGATCAAAAGTAATGATAATAAGCGTTTTGCGTTTTTCATAAGTATATCCTTTCTTAAATAATATATAACGATATATAGGTAGTATATCATGAAATTATGTATTTTTCGTTACCATCCGAGTATTTCAGCAATAGTCACAAAAAGAGCTGTATATTTTTGGCTATAAGCATAATAAAATCAAATAAGTCCCCCTAAAAATAAGGGGGGACTTATTTATTTTCCCAAATCGCGGGAAGGTGTTGCGATTATATTCTGTTTTATTAAAAGAGCAGACTCTACTTTTGTTTCTTCGTTGGATATTTTAAGGGTTAATTCTACACGGTCTCCCACTTCTGCAATTGCAAAATCATAAGAAAGATTTACGGGAACCATATAAACATTTTCATCCTTTTCCAGAAGGATAAAATAATTTGTATTCCCATCTATAACCGCCTGAGATATGCGTTCTATTACCCCCTCAACCGTTTTTTGCTCTATATCCTCCGCCTCTATTTTTTCGTCCTTCAGCTTGGAAATATAATCCTTGCGCGCGCTGTCCACACTTGTGCCCGTACCAACTACCTGATACTGCTGAACATCTACAAAGGCATACATTTTAACAAGACCTGCACCGTCCTTTAAGGACATAAAATAGGTAGGTCTGTGGGAAATGTTAAGAAGCAACGGGAAGGTTGCCTTATATGCAAGATGCTGAACCTGACCTTGTGCCGAATCCATTGCCGAGTATTCTTCTGCACCGGGAATTGCATAATATTTTGTTTGTTTGGTACGGAGGTTTGTAAGCACAAAGCCTACATTTGATTCATCACTTGTAACCGAGGTCATACCTGTATAAAGATAAACATCATCGTTTATTGCAAGGTAATTATATCCGTCTGTAGTCTGAAGCACACCCTTTTGCCCAAATACGGAATTGATAAATCCGGAACGGTATTTTCCGTTGTAGTTAAGCTGATTCAACACCATGTTTGAATCAAAAACCTGATCCACCCAGGCAGGTATCTCTTCAAGCCCGTAATATTCTGTTTGTCCTGTTTGAGCATTCAACAATATTGTTCCGCCTATATCCCTTCCGCCAAAAACACCTATACGGTATTTTACCGTTGAAACAACCCAATAGGGTGTACCGTTTTCATCAATTTCAAAGGAAATATTATCAAAAACCTTGGTGGGATATCTGTAACGCAGATATCTTGTGACATTGCGCATAAAATATTCCCCTGTTGAATATTTTATGCCCCCGTCCTTTAATCTTACAAGAGCTGTTTCCTGCGAGGTCATATCAACCGTAATATATGCGGGTATACCCTGCGAACGGTTGTTTAACCATTTGATAACATCACCGTAAATAAGAGGAGTAACTCTGACCGGGCGTCCCTTGTAATTTATCTGGGTATAAATATCCATTATTTCAAACTGAGATACAAGGTCAGACATTTCGCCTAACTTTCTTTGTCCCAGGCGGCTTGCGGTATCACGGTCCACCACGGGGATCTGTTCCTGGCTTATTTCACTTACATCCGCTATAAAATCACCGTTTTCGGGGGAGATGAGCTTATTGTATCTTGATGCATTGAAGAACTGTGAACCGATAATTGCGCCAATTATAAGAAACAGAACTATAATTGCGATTACTATACCGAAAACCTTGACCGGAGCCGAAACACTTTTAAAATCAAAGCTCAGATTTACAAGTTTGCCCTTTTCGGTATGATTCCTGATATAAAATACTATTTCGGAAATAAAGTTTATACCGAGACATATGATAATTGAAGTTATAACAAAGGTCCAGAATTCGGGCGCCCTTAAATTAAGCGGCGGAAGCATAAACCAGAAGGCTATAAGCAAAACCGGAATACATATAAGAATCTTTATGATCCTTGACAGAATTTTTGTTTTCATTGTATTATTTCACCTCATTATTATATTAGCGTATTAAATTCAATTAAATATAAACATCTGCAATTATAGGTTACCATACTTTATTCAAAGCGTCAAGGAATCTTGACACAAAACAGAACATACTTTATAATAAGAAAAAACAAAATAGAGGATGTTATTATGATAAATTTTGCAATTATAGGCAGAAATTTTGTAGTTGACGAAATGATTGCCTCGATGCGCCTTTTTGATGAGATAAGCCTTAAAGCCTTGTATTCAAGAAATTCCGAAACAGGCAATGAGTATGCAAAAAAGCAAAATATAGAAAAGGTTTATACAAGCCTTGAGGAATTGGCAGAGGACAAAGATATACATGCCGTGTATATCGCAAGCCCGAATTACTGCCATGAATCGCACACCCTTAAAATGCTTGAGGCAGGAAAACATGTTTTTTGCGAAAAACCGATAAACAAGAGTTTCAGTGGCGCAAAAAGAATGACAGATACCGCCGAAAAAAACGGAGTTGTTTTTATGGAAGCAATGATGAGTGCTCATGTTCCCGGAACAGAGAAAATAAGAGAATTGCTTTCACAAATCGGAACGGTACGCCGCGTAAATCTTTCATTTTGTCAGTATTCCTCCCGTTATGACAAATTCAAGGCAGGTATTGTGGAAAATGCATTTGATCCCATCCTTGAAAACGGCTCTTTTATGGATCTGGGAGTGTATCCGGTTCACCTTTTACTCAATCTTTTCGGAATGCCCGAAAAAATTGATGCAAAAGCTCTTTTCCTTCCCATGAGTATTGACGGGCAGGGCAGTATGTTATGCAATTATCCCGATTTTCAGGCAATTCTGACCTGGTCTAAAATAACTCAGGGGTATCTGCCAAGCGAAATTCAGGGAGAAAACGGTTCTATCCTTATAGATAAGGTTTCCAAACCCACCGTTATTACCTTAATACCGGGAAACGGCGAAAGAAAGGAATTTGAAACCCTTTTTGGAAAACCCGTAATGTATTACGAAATAAAAGATTTTATTGCGCAGATAAATGGAGAAAAAATGCCCCGTTTTAATGAGCTTTCCTTAATGGAAGCGGCTTTAATGGAAAGTGCGAGAGAAAAAATGGGGATAGATTTTGTTCCAAAAGCATAATTTTTGAATTTTTTTGAATTTTTTACAGAAAATTATTTACATTTATGAAATAAGTGTGTATAATGAGTCTATCTATTATTATTTATATGAAAGGAGAAAGTTAAAATGGAAATTTTAGCTTTCGTCATATACTTTGTAGCAATGCTCGGTATAGGCGTATTTTTCTTTATTAAATCCAAAGCTGATGCAGGTGAAAAGGAGTACTTCCTCGGTGGCAGACAGATGGGCCCCTGGGTAACCGCAATGAGTGCTCAGGCATCCGATATGAGTGCATGGCTTCTTATGGGACTTCCCGGAAGTATCGTTGCATTCGGTCTCGGTCAGGCGTGGATCGGTATCGGTCTTGCAATAGGTACGGCTCTTAACTGGATCATCGTTGGTAAGCGTTTGAGAAACTTCTCTGCTGCTGCAAACGATTCTATCACGGTTCCCCAATATCTTTCAAACCGTTTTGCATCCAAGAACCCTGCACTTCAGATAGTTTGTGCGGTAATTTTCCTTGTATTCTTTACTATTTATGTTGCATCCAGCTTTGTAGCAGGTGTAACCGTGTTCCAGTCTGTATTCCCCCAAATAGGTTCTGATACAGCTTTGTTGATCTTTGCAGCAATCATTATTGTTTATACCTTCCTTGGCGGTTATAAGGCAGTTTGTTGGACAGACTTTTTCCAGGGTATTATGATCCTTGTTGCTCTTCTTGCAGTTCCGATAGTTGTTGTTTGTACAAAGGATCTCGGTGCAGAAGAATATACAGCTAACATGAGAGAGCTTATAAACAATATAGATCCCGAAAATATTCAGAAATTCCCCTTTGCAAAAAGTCTTTTCTCTGCTTCATGGCAGGATATAGTATCAGGTCTTGCATGGGGCCTCGGCTACTTCGGTATGCCTCACATTCTTGTTAGATTTATGTCTATAAAGAAAGCAAGCATGGTAAAGAAGAGCGCTATTGTTGCTGTAGTTTGGGTTGTTATTGCACTTGGTGCTACCATCTTTGTAGCATATTTCGGCAGAATGCTTATCGGTGACGAATTGCTGGTTAACGGTGCTCCCAGACAGCAAATGGTATTCATTGAACTTTCCCGTATGTTCTTCCCCGGCATTATCGCAGGATTCCTTCTTTCAGCTATCATCGCGGCTTCCATGAGTACCGCAGACAGCCAGCTTTTGGTATCATCTGCTTCCTTCACAAGCGATATCTATAAGCCCGTATTCAGAAAGAATGCTTCCGAAAAGGAAACACTTTGGATAGGAAGAATTGTTGTTCTTGTTATTTCCGTAATTGCATTCTTTATCGCAAGAAGCGAGGGCGAGGGCGCACAGGCAATCATGAGCCTTGTTGACAACGCATGGGCAGGCTTTGGCGCTGCTTTCGGTCCCGTTATTCTTCTTTCCCTCTTCTGGAAACGCTTTACATACTCAGGTGCAATTGCAGGTATTATCAGCGGCGGTGCAGCCGTTGTAGCATGTATCGCATTCGATTTTCAGGGTAAAACCGGCATCTACGAAATTATTCCCGGTTTCATTATCTGCTTCATTTTTGCAATAATAGTAACTCTTATTTCCAAGAAGCCCTCCGCGGAAGCAACTGCAATATTTGAAAAAGCAACTGCTCCCGGTTACGGAGAAGATGACTGATAAATAACAATAATTCAGGCTGTATTTGTTTTTACAAATACAGCCTGAATTTTTTATTTTGAACAATTTTCCTTTTCTTTTTTACCGCAGCTCTCACAATACGGACAGCCAATACATTTGGCGCCCTTTTTCTTTTTACGGACAATATAAAATATTACCGATCCGAAAAGAATTATGAGAACCGAAACAATTACAATATTTTCAATCATACTTTTGATTTTCTGTTATTTCTTAAAATAATACCCGTAACGGTAAGTATAATTACAATAACAGCTATAAGTCCGCCGATAAAGCCTTCTCCTAATCTGCCTTCTGTAATAAGAGTACCTGCCTGATATACAAAATACGCTAAAGTAAAACCAACCGAAAGCTGAAGTCCTATACCTGCCCAAAGCCATTTTGCACTCTTCATTTCAGAATTCATTGCACCTATTGCCGCAAAGCAAGGCGGAGAGAAGAGGTTAAACATAAGGTAAGCAAGGGCCGCAACCGAAGATATACCGAATACTGCGGCAACATCCTCACCTCTACCCACAAGTTCAAGCTCATTGGGATCAATAAGATTTGAAATACCGTAACAAACCGCAAGGGTACCAACAACATTTTCCTTTGCTATAAATCCGGTAACCGACGCTGCCGCCATCTGCCATGCCTTAACCCCGATAGGGATAAGAAGAACCGAGATCGGCTTTGCGATACTTGCAAGAATAGAGGTTGCTTCGTTACCTTCTTCAACTAATGCGAAGCTCCAATCAAAGGACTGCATAACAAACACAACCGCATTGCAAAGCAGAATTACTGTTCCCGCCTTGACAATATAGGATTTTCCGCGTTCAAGCATTGAAAAACAAGCCTTACCTACAGAGGGGAATTTATACACGGGAAGCTCCATTATAAAGAAGGATCTCTTTGCCTTATATGCAGTTATTTTGTTAATAAGCAATGCTCCGAAGAAAATAACAATAATACCAACAAAATACATCAGTGTACCAACCCAGCTTGCACCCTTAAAGAAAGCTCCTGCAAAAAGGGCTATAACGGGAAGCTTTGCACCGCAGGGCATAAAAGGAGTAAGCATTGCGGTAGCTCTGCGTTCTCTTTCATCACGGATAGTTCTGCATGCCATAACACCGGGAATTGCACACCCTGTTCCGATAACAAAGGGAATAACCGATTTTCCGGAAAGTCCAACCTTTTTGAACACGGGATCAAGAACCACAGACACTCTTGCCATATATCCGCAATCTTCCAGCAGAGCAATAAGAAAATACATAACCATTACAAGAGGTAAGAATCCAATAACTGCGCTAACACCGCCTATAATTCCTTCGGTAAGAAGGGATACAAGGAAAACATTACCCCCTTCAAGTGAGTTTTCAACCCATTCCTTGAACATATCAATAAGAGTTACAAGTCCGGGGATCTCAGTTCCGCCAAGAGTGAAGCCTTCTGCGATCCAAGGACCTACCCATGCCTGGGAAATCTGGAACACCAAAAACATCACAACAGCAAAAATCGGAATACCAAACCATTTGTTAGTAAGAATTTTATCTATCTTATCCTGCTTGTTTCTATCCCTTGTAAGTACCTTACGGCTTTCCACCGCTTCAACTATACCGTTTACAAATTCAAATCGCTTTTTGTCCGCTTCAATAGCCTCTTCTTTATTGTAAAAGCTTTTTTGAGCATCCGAATAGGGAGCCTTTTGTTCCTTTCCTTTTGCCGCAACTGCCGCTGCCACAACCTCCCTCAAGCCTTTATCTCTTGAAAAGGATGCCACCGTTTCAATAACGGTACAACCCAATTTTTCAGACAGCTTTTTTATGTTTATTTTCGTATCATTCTTTTCGTTGATATCTGCCTTATTAAGCGCCACCACCACGGGTATTCCCAGCTCAAGGATCTGGGTGGTAAAAAACAGGCTTCTGCTAAGGTTTGTTGCATCAACAATATTGATGATAACATCAGGATTTTCTTCCTTAACATAGCTGCTTGTTATAGATTCCTCCGATGTAAAGGCTGACATGGAATATGCGCCGGGAAGGTCAACTGCTATAAGCTCTTCCTTCCCCTTATATAAATTCTTTTTTATCGGGCTTTCTTTTTTGTCTACAGTAACACCAGCCCAGTTTCCCACATGCTCATGTCTGCCAGTTAAGGCATTATACATGGTAGTTTTTCCGCTGTTAGGGTTACCTGCAAAAGCAATTCTCATTAAATTTCTCCTATTATGTATATGTTTAAGTTAGCCACAGCTAACTGCATTGTAAAAATAAAAAGTCGGCTTTGGTTGTTTAAAAATTCAAACCAGGATCGCCTCTGCCAACTGATGATCAATATTATATCTGCCATCCTTGATAGAAACTACACAACTGCCTTTAAGATGAGAAACAACCGTAATGGGTTCACCTGCATAGCAACCGAGAGAAAACAAAAAAGACTCAAGCTCTTCATCACCTGTTTCAATTGCGGTTATGATATATTCCTTTCCCTCTTCCGCGTTTTTTAAGTTCATAGCCTCATATCCTTGTTTTTATGAAAAAATTACGAGTTAGCATTGACTAACTGCGATATACTATAACATAAATTTTTCCTTTTGTCAAGGTTTTCACATAATTTTTTTCATTTTTTAATTGTTAAAACAGTTTTTTAGCGGCATAACAACTACGGTTTTCGCATTTGTTATGCCGCTTATAGTGTTTATGTTAACTTGCTCCGTTTATAATAGTTGCAACTGACGGTGAAAGTGAATCGGGAAGATCCTCTTTTACAGTATCCTTAATTACAAGAGCCTGACCGTAGATATCTTCAAACTCCTTAATTTTATCTTCCACAAATCCGGTTTCCATTGCAACCTTTGCTTCAGCCTTCCATCTTTGTAATCCCTTGCTCACATACATAATAATATGGCAACCGTATGAGGATTGTGCGATGGTGGTGTCTCCCGGTTTTCTGTCGCTTGAAAGAACCCAGGAATTCATTTCATCTTCCGGGAAAAAGTTAGTTGCAGCATTTTCATGGTAACATTCAAGGTCCTCGTTATACTCCTTTGCCAAGGCTTCAAATGCTTCTTTTGTTCCGCCGTTTGCATTGAACTGCTCAACAATTTCATTTGCCTTTGTAAGAGCTGCTTCCTCGGTGGGATAGGTCTTGCTTGTTAAGAGTATCTGACATACATTGTTGGTAAACTTTTCCTGCGCATAGGGTTTTCTTAAAAGCATATAAATATCATACATACCGGTATTTTTCTCTGCATAATGAGTATCGCCTATTTCTCTTTGCGCATCAAAAGCCCATTCGGAAAACTCTCCGCCCTCGGTATAATAAGAGCTTACAGAAGCACATTTTTCATTTATCTTC
>JAFYPJ010000111.1 GCA_017547545.1 Clostridia bacterium
AAATACGATCAGCAAATAGGTGAAGTAATAACAGAAATACCCACAGCGCAAAAAACAGGTTATACTTTCAAGGGTTGGTATTGCAAGGATGCCGATTATACTCTTGATACTTCGGATATTTTCAACTTCACACAACCTCTTGCTTTCAAGGCGGTTTGGGAAGCAAACAGCTACACCGTTAGCTTTGAGAACGGTGAAAGTTATACATTAAAGTATGATCAAAAAATCAGTGATGTAATTTCGGCAATACCCGTAATCGAAAAAACGGGATATACCTTTAAATCCTGGTACTGTGAATCCGAGAATTACACACTTGACATCAAGGACATTTACAGATTCACCGAAGAAATATCATTTATTGCAGTATGGGAGAAGAACATCTATACAGTAAGATTTGATCCTGCCGGAGGAGAAATGACCGGGGCCGGTGAATACGGTGTTGTATACGGAGAAACAATTTCCCTGTATATAACCTCTTTGCCTGAGGCCGCCCGTAAAGGTCATAGCTTTGAGGGTTGGTACTGTGCAGAAAAGGATTATATTTTTAATGCAGAAGACAGTTATAGTTTTGCAGAAGATATAGTCTTTAGTGCAATTTGGAAGCCATTGAGCTATAAAATTACATTTGATCCGAATGGCGGAGAAATGACGGATTTAACGGAATATAGCATAGAATACGGAAAAGAGTATTCATTTGTGATTCCCTATTATCCCGAAGCTGAATATTATGCCCATACCTTGGTTTATTGGTTCTGTGAAGAAAAAGGTTTTGTTCTTGATCTTGATGATGTATTTGATTGCGAAGAGGATATCGTATTCAAGGCAGTTTGGGATAAAAGAAATCCGGACTATGATATATATGACAGCGCAGCGGAATTCATTTCAAATTATCAGAATGAAATGCTTGAACTGTTCAAGCCGGATAATACCGAAAGGGAAACAGTAGATATAATTCTGTTTGCAGGTCAGTCCAATTCAAGCGGAAGAGCGATTTTTGATGAGCTTGAATCTTACGGAGAATATATAACCGTAGATGAGTCCAAGGCCTTCACTTTTAACAATAATAAAACAACTCAGCCTGTTAAAATTGAAGAACCTATTCCGGGTAACGGTACTGACGGAAAATATTACGGTTATGTTCCGGCACTTCTCAACTCATATTATGATGCCACAGGACGAAGAGTATGTGCATGCTTTAAGTCTGTTGGAGGAATGATGCTTAACAAATTCCTTCCCTATACAATTGATGAAAACGGTGTGGAAAGGAACGAGGAACAAAAGTACTATAAGGAAATGGTTGAATATGTCAACTATGCCAAGGAAAATCTTGTTACAAACGGTTATGAGGTTGGCAATATACTTATGGTATGGTGTCAGGGTGAAGCAGATGCGGCATATTACGGATATGAAAATGAGTATGCCAATGTGATAGAGCAGGGCATTACCGAATACGATGAAAAGATAGCATATTATAAGAGCAACTTTAACAGAATGTTTGAAAGATTGCAAGAGGATACAGGAATGGAAAAGGCGTTCTTTGTAAGAATCGGACATTCAAACAAATCTGAAGAATGTTTAAGAAATCAGTGCATTATAGATGCTCAATCCCAGCTTTGCCGTGAAAACGGAAATTATATTATGGTTTCCACACTGTTTGCCGGTGCCAAGACCTACCGTACCGCAGACGGCGGAGAATTAAACCTTATGAGAGATGCCTCCCATTATATATATGAAGGATATCTCATGGCAGGATGGCAGGCAGGACTGAATATGGGAATCTATGTTAATTCCGCTTTTACTGTTAAGCCGTTGCTTTTGGAATACCATACTTTGTATCTCGAATCCCAAGGCATATTCAACGATTATACAAGCGGTTATGAATATCTGAAATATATTTACGATCCGTATAAATAATAGTTGTGTTAAAAAAACAGCAGTATTCAAACGAAATTTAATTCGTTTAAATGCTGCTGTTTTTACTTTAATAATCAGGGATTATTTACTATACCGGTGAACAGAGGAATTCCCACATCACTTGTAATAACAAATATAAAGGGACGGTCAAGTTTAAAATCAATCTCATCCTTCGGAGGCATGGAAGAACCGCACATAGGTATTACCGTATAAGCGGCAGCCTCGCAGCCCTTTTCATCAATTTTTACTCTTACTGCATGTTCTATATATGCGGCAAAACCGCTTGTGTCCTCTACAAGATTGGCAAAATTGGCTTTTTTATCTTCAAAAATATCAGTTACTCCAAGCTCCCCAAAAGAATCCCTGTGCTGCACCTTGGAGGAAACATCGAATTTCGGAACAGATAGATTTATAATAAGATTTTTTTTGTTCTCCCAATTATCTCCCGAATTCAAAAAGCTGTAGATATCATCCTTTTTTAATATATCTTCGGGGCTATAGCCTTCATCGGGCAATATGAAATACATTGTTCCGTTTTCATCCATATGCTTTTTTACGGCAGAAAAATTTTCTCCCCAAAAGTAGGTTCCGGAGTTACTTGAGTTCATGAATTCACATTTTATTTCACCGTTGGGAGAATTAAAAGTATCTTCTTTTGTTAATTCGGGGCTGAATTCATCGCTCCATTTTGCATAAAAGTAAATTGTAGAGGCAAGGGTAAGCACCGTATCCTTTGTAATTTCAAGATCACTTACATTATCCTCAAGAAGCCCGTTTGTCTGGTCATTTATCCATTTTCTGAAAACTTCGTTGAATTCCTTTGATCCGCAGTCTCCTTCAAAGCTTGATGCATAATAATATTGCGCCAAAATATCAAGAGTAGACTGATTGTAGCTGTATTTGTTATCAAGCCAAAGGGAATTTGCAAGAACGGTTGAGGAGATGCCGTCGTTTTTATAGCAAGCCTTCCAGATAGCTTTTGCAATGGTGCGAAGCTGTTCTATAGAATCAACTTCTGTTAAGGATAAAAGCTGTTGGCGGCTCTCACCGTCAGAAATCTCTGCAAGCATCGCCAATGCCATGTAAAGGTTTACAGGGGAATAGAGGAGGTTTTTGTTTTGGCTGTCTTTAAGAAAAACCTTGCAGGTATTTTTGTAAAAACTGTCCATGTTTATACCAAGGGATTTAAATTCCGAATCCATTTCCCTGTAGAACTGATACCAGTCATCGGTTGTGTCACTCATTATCATAGAATCTGCGGTGTTGATTCCGGGGTATTTGGGGCTCTGCGGATAAATTGCTTCGGCAAGTGTTCCGTTATATAAAAATATATCACAATCGCCGGGTTCATTTATTGCGGGAGCTTTTGTGTCGGTTGGTATAATTCCCGATTGCTTACGGTTCAGGGCTATACCGAAAATAATTGAAATACATAGTAGTGCTGCAACAATTGCAGTCCACTTTATTTTTTTGTATTTATTTTTCTTTGGTTTAAGGTTTTCTTCATCTATGAGGTCATCTCCTATCATGCCCATTGCGTCAATAAGCTTTTCGGGTTTCATAAATCTACCTCCTCTTTTTTCAGTAATTCAAATAATTTATCCCGTGTGCGTTTCAGCTTCATTTTAACCTTGCTTTCGGTACAGGAATATTCTTTTGCTATTTGAGAAACAGAATACATATACCAATATCTCCTGATAAAAAAGAAGAGTTCTTCCTCCTTCAAGGAACGGATAAAGGAATCAAGCAGCAAAGCAAGCTCTTTTGTTTCGATCTCTTTTTCGGGGGTGTTCCCGGAGGGAATAACCTCGTAAAGCTCATCCAAAACAATATTCATTTCATTTCCGCCCCGCTTTTGGGCATTGTTATGCCTTATTCTTTTAACAGAAATATTTCTTACCGTTGCCGCTAAAAAGAGGGATAGCTTGTTGGGAGAGTGAGGGGGAATGGAATTCCAGGCGGCAATATATGTATCATTAACACATTCTTCAGCATCCTCTTTGGAGTAAAGTATCCTGTATGCCAATGAAAAGCAGTAATTTTCATATTTCTTCTTTGTTTCTTCAATAGCTTTTTCGTTGCGATCAAAATAAAGCTTTATTATCTCTTTGTCATCCATTATTATCCCTCCTCAACAGTAAAGTATCCTTTTTTCAAAAAAGGTCACATATATTATAACAATTAAAATAAAAAAAGTAAAGGTAAAACACCTTTACTTTATTCTATTTTGGTCTTCCCTTGAATATCAGAGCTGCAAGATAACCGAAGATTATGGCGGCGGCAATTCCGGCAGCGCAAGCGGTAAAGCCGCCGGTAAGTGCACCTAAAAGTCCAAATTCATTTACTCCTTTTTCTATACCCTTTGCAATTGAATATCCGAATCCCGTTAAGGGAACACTTGCTCCGCACTGAGCATATTTGATTATGGGTTCATATATGCCCAGTGCCGTTAATATAACTCCCGCACTCACATATCCAACAAGTATCCTTGCAGGAGTGAGCTTGGTTTTGTCTATCAAGATCTGTGCAATAACACAAAGTATACCGCCAACCCAGAACGCATTAAAATATTCCACTATAATTCACCCTTTATTCTTAAAAGATGTGCCACTCCGGGTATGGATAATCCCTGCTGGACCGACATTTGACTCAATAATGCTCCGGTGCCGATAAACAGTATGTCTTTAAGAATTCCTTTTTTTATTTCGTCAAGGAAATTTGCGGCCATCAATGCGGCAGAGCATCCGCAGCCCGAACCGCCCGAATGCATATCCTGTGCTTCTCTGTCATAGATAACAAGTCCGCAATCTGTATAAACGGGGCGCATATCATAGCCTTGCTTTTCCATTATATCCATAACAATTCCGTACCCTTCAAAACCAAGGTCTCCCGTAATTATCTTATCATAATCGGTTGGTTTTGTGTTTGTTTTTATAAAATATCTTGAAAGGGTAGAAATTGCCGCAGGAGCCATTGCTGCTCCCATATTATTGGCATCCTTTATACCCATATCGGTAGACATCCCGCCCATCGCCTCAACTATATAAGGGCCTTTTCCTTTGGAGCTTACAATAAATGCACCGGATGCGGTAGCTGTCCATTGAGCCGTTGGAGGACGCTGGCTTCCGTATTCAAGAGGAAATCTGAACTGCCTTTCGGCAGAACAGTTATGAGATGAAGTAACTGCGGCGCAGTTTTCAAAGCTTCCTTCACTAACTGCCATTGCCGAGAGTAAAAGCGATTCGGCGCAGGTGGAACAAGCACCGTAGAGTCCGAAATAGGGAATGTCAAAATCAAGAAGCCCATAGGAGGATGAGGTGCATTGATTTATTAAGTCTCCTGCAAATATCGCATCAATATTCTCAGGCTTCAGCTTTGCCTTTTTCATTGCAAGATTCAATGCCTGCCGTTGCATTTCCCCTTCGCTTTGTTCCCATGTAGGCATACCAAAGCTGTCACTTTCGTCGTATAAATCATATTTATCCCCGAAGGGGCCTTCATGCTCCTTGTTTCCTACAACACTTGCATAAGAAACGATACTCGGCGGATTTTTGAATTTTATAATATCCTTTCGCATAAACACCTCAATTTTCTTTTGTACTATTGTTTGTAATAATCAATTAAATATACAAAAACATTTAAATTTGAAGCTTTGTGTGGTATAATTAGACAAATAAGTATGAAAGAAGCTTTGATATGACAGAAACTACAAAAGAAATTTTAAAAAAATATCAGGTCAGAAAATCAAAAAAACAGAAAACTGCCTTTATTGAATATGTAAAACAAATTTCGGAATCCTACGGATATGATTTTAAGATCGAAAAAGGAATTTTTGGTGTACGGAATATTGTTATAGGAGATCCTGATACGGCAAAGGTTCTTTACACCGCCCATTACGATACCTGCGCCGGACTACCTTTTCCGAATTTTATAACTCCAAAAAACTTTCTTATATATTTGTTATATCAGGTTTTTATTATAGGTTTCGTTTTTGCACTGTCATTTCTTTTTACATTTTTGTGCGGAATAGTATTATATTCCTTACCGATTACCGAAGATACTGTTCTTTCAATAATGGCTTTTGCTCCGCAAATAATCTATTTTGCTTTTCTTTACTTATTGCTGTGCGGTCCTGCAAATAAAAATACGGCTAACGATAATACATCGGGGGTTACAACCCTTCTCGATATTATGAAGGAGCTTGAAAAGGATCAAAGAAATAAAGCTACTTTTGTTATGTTTGATCTAGAAGAAACGGGGCTTTTCGGTTCTTTTTCCTTTTCGTCAAAGCATAAAAAGATAAAGAAAGATACGCTTGTTATAAATTTTGACTGTGTGTCCGACGGTAAAACAATATTGTTTGCGTTGAAAAAGACTACAAAAAAATATGCAGAAATATTGGAAAAATCCTTTGTTCCCACATCGGATATTGATGTTGAGATAACCCAAAACGCTTTTTATCCTTCCGATAATGCAGCGTTCAGGTGCGGGATAGGGGTTGCGGCATTAAAAAGATCAAAGCTGTTTAAAACCCTCTATATGGATAGAATACATACCAAAAAGGATGTTATTTACCGCGAAGAAAATATTCAATTTTTAACAAACGGTGCAATAAAACTTGTTCGTATGCTGTAAAGAATAACAGGTCCCGATATTGTAAAGATTTCGCGCCACCCCCAAAAACCCGGTCTTCCGCTGCTGTCAAAATAGGACACGGTAATTTGCAAAAACACTTACAATTATTCGGCGGTGTGGTAAAATAAAATGAGGTGTTGATAATGAAAACGCTAAAATCCTTAAAAATCACATCCATATTAAATGGCATTTTTTGTTTTTTCTGTATTGCATCAACTGTATGTTTTGCAATCTCCCATTATCAATGTATTTCTGGTTATAATTGGAGAACAGCATTTAATATTGCAAATATTTTAATTTATGGTTGGATTGTCAATCCGGTTGTACCTGTTTCTTTTATTATTTGTTTTGTATTTTTTTAGTTGAACGCAAACAACCGGAAAATCGGCAATTAATTGGTCGAAAATGGATTTGGATATTTATTTGGCCGATTATTGCAGCTTTATTTTATTTTGCCGCGTTAATGTTATTGGTTGCTTTTACAGGCGGTGTATAATCAAAAGGCTTGACCGATTTGTCAAGCCTTTTGTGTTATCCAATAAATAACTCCATACACCGCGCCCGAAAGCATTCCGTAAAGAATAACAGGCCCCGATATCGTAAATATTTTTGCACCAACTCCCAAAACCCAGCCTTCATTTTTTGTATCAAGGGCAGGGGATACCACCGCATTTGCAAATCCGGTTATGGGAACAAGGGTACCTGCTCCCGCATGCTTTGCTATTTTATCAAATATTCCAAAACCGCTTAAAATTATTGCAATAAAAATAAGCGATACGGGAACAAGCATTTTTACACTTTCTTGTGAAATTCCAAAGCCTTCAAATATGTTTTTCAACAGTTGACCGAAGCTGCATATAATACCTCCCGTAAAAAAGGCTTTTATGCAGTTTATAAAAACAGGAGATTTTTTTGCTCTTTTTTCGGCATATTTTTTGTATTCCTTTTTATTCATCAAATTCACCACCTTAAATATTTTTTGTACTATTGTATTTTTTATACATCTGTGTTAAAATATAAAAAACTATTAAATAAGGATATATATGAAATGTATAGCGTAAATGAAATATTGGAATATGTAAAAATGCCCAAGGAGTGCTCGGTGCTTGCTCTTGAATGTCTTGAAAGAGTAAAAAATGAAGAAAAATTTATTGAGTACAAGAATAGATTTTACAACGGCGGCTTTGCCGAGGAATCTTTGGACAGATACGCCCAAAGCATAGGTGAGCGTCCGTATATGCTCCGTCTTGCATTTTGCCTTTTCTGTACCGATACAATGTATGAGATATTCAAGGCAAAGGGTGTGGAAGATAAGGTATACCTTGAC
>JAFYPJ010000112.1 GCA_017547545.1 Clostridia bacterium
TAAGATGGACGAAGGTTTCGAAAACTACTACTACTTCAATACAGGCGATGAATATGTAGACATTATGCCCGCATATCCTACCGCATCTCTCGAAGGTTACAACTTCATGGGTTGGTACCTCGAAGCTTGGAACTACACCTTCACAGAAGGCGACTACAATTCCGGTTACTACGCACTTGCTGAAGACGCTTACATGGTAGCTCTTTGGGAAGTAGCTCCTATCGTTCCCGATGTTCCTACCGAAAAGGATTGGACAATGTACTTCGATCCCGACGGTGGCGAAATGGTTGGTCCTACCGAGTACGGTGTAAACGTTGGCGATATGTACGCTGACATCTTTGGTGAAACCATTCCTCAGGCAACCCTCGAAGGATATGTTCTCGTTGGTTGGTACCTCGAAAAGTGGAACTTCACACTTACAGACGGTGACGTTAACGGCGGCGGCTACTATGCAGTTGCTGAAGACAGCTACTTCGTAGCAATTTGGGAAGAAGATCCTAACTATGTTCCTCCTACCGAATGTGCTCACGAATGGAGCGAATGGGTTGTTACAACCGAACCTCAGGTTGGCGTTCCCGGTGAAGAAACCAGAACTTGTGTACTCTGCGGTGCTACCGAAACACAGGAAGTTCCTGCTCTCGAAGCTCCTGCAAAGGCATGGACAATTACATTTGATCCCGACGGTGGTGTAATGGGCGAAGGCTTTGAAACCTCCTACGGTATCGATACAGGCGATTACTACAAGGATATCCTTCCCGGTTATCCTACCGCTACTCTCGAAGGTTACATCCTCGATTGCTGGTACCTCGAAAAGTACAACTTCTTCTTCACTGTAGGTGACTACGAATCCGGTTACTATGCAGTTGCTGAAGACTGTGTACTCGTAGCTCAGTGGGTAGAAGATCCCAATTATGTTCCTGATGAACCCGATCCCGAACCCGAAACCAATATCGTTGTTACTTCTGAAGAAGGCAAGATCATCGTTTCCGGTCTCGTTGGCATCAATGACCTCTGGATCGCAGCAGGCGAATGGACAACATACGCTGATATCAAGGCTCAGGCTCCTACATACTTCCGCGTTAAGGGCGACAGCACCAGAATCGTTGACGGTGTTCTCACCTACAATGCTCCCGCAGACGGTCTCTACACAGTTATCGTAAGACTTGCTGACGGTACAGAAGTTGTTAACAAGATCGACGTTACTACATACTTCGTAGTTAAGGGTGCTACAATTACTGTTAACCACATCGATGTTGATACTATCAACGATGTATGGGTATCTGCAGGTATTCTTGATAACTACGCTGATATCAAGACTAACATGATCTTCAGAACCAAGGCTGACGGTAAGAGAGTTATCGACGGTACATTTACATACGCTCTCACTAAGGGTGGCGAATATACTGTTGCTATCAGAACTCTTGACGGCGAACTCATTATTAAGCATGTAACAATAGATACCGGTCTTAATGTTGAAGCTACCGTAGCTGGTAAGGTTGTAAGCATCTCCGGTCTCTCTAAGGATGATATCACAGTTATCCGTTACGCTAAGGGCGAATACACCAGCGGTTCTGCAATTAAGAACGCTCCCGGTGTTCAGTTCGTAAGAGGACGTGAACTCGTTGAGTCCATTTACTCCGTTGAGCTTGCTTCCGGTACTTACACATTCATGGTACAGTACAACAACGGCATCCAGCTCTTCGTTCCCGTAACAGTTGCTTAATTACAATTAAACATAAGAACCCATCGGCAAACGCCGATGGGTTCGTTTTTGTTGTAGAGGAAATTTTTCCGCCTCGTGATATTGAAGAGTCGGTTAATCACTAATGGTTGTGGGAAATTAGTGGCGGCAACTTGCCGTTATTTTGTTATATTATACCGTAAATACTATGTGTTCGCAGTAACGAAGAGATTAATTAGGGCAGATAAGTGTTTACTGTTTGATATAAAATAACATATTTTGTGCAAATTTCAGTAAAATGAATATATAAACAAATAATGATGAAAATATATGCAATACATCAGATGTATATAATTCATAAAACCTACAAAGAAATAGGGGTAAAGATAGCCTAATATATATTTTATAAACAAATATTACAAAATCTTAACTTCACTATTGACAAATGAATGTAAATATCGTATAATTATACATTATATATTATATGCTATGATGGCTTAATATTTTTTGATTTAGGGAAAGGATAACTTATTCCCATTATAGGAGAGGTTAAGGCATAGAGATGAAAACCGTATTTATTGACGGAAAAGAAGGAACAACAGGTCTTCGTATATTTGAAAGACTTGAAAATTATAAGGATATAAAGGTTGTTTCATTACCCGAGGAAACAAGAAAGGATCCCGCGGCAAGAAAGGAAATGCTCAATTCCTGTGACATAGCATTTCTTTGTTTACCTGATGCGGCAGCCAAAGAATCTGTTTCTCTTGTGGAAAATGAAAATGTTGTTGTTATAGATACATCAACGGCACATCGCTGTAACGATAATTTTGCATACGGCTTTCCGGAGCTTTCTGAAAGTCATCTTGAAAAGATCAGAAATTCAAATAGAATCGCCGTACCCGGCTGTCATGCCAGTGGATTTATTTCCCTTGTAGCTCCTTTGGTTGCCTGTGGTGTTCTTGATAAAGATGTATTACTTACCTGCCATTCGCTTACAGGCTATTCGGGCGGCGGAAAAAAGATGATAGCGGACTATGAAGATCCTCAAAGAGAAGTGAAATACAACGCTCCAAGACAGTATGGATTAACTCAGGAACACAAGCATATTCCCGAAATGGTAAAAATAAGTGGTATTACAAATGCTCCTGTTTTCTGCCCTATTGTTGCAGATTACTACAGCGGTATGCTTGTAACGGTTCCGCTTTTTGCTTCACAATTAAAATGCGGAATTGAGGAAATTAAAAATATATACCGTGAAACTTATAAAATCGGATTAGTTAAGTTTACCGAAGAAATGGCAAACGGTGCCTTTCTTGATTCCAATACTTTCAGCGGAAACGATACAATGGAGGTTTCGGTTTACGGTAATGAAGAAAGAATCATTCTTGCAGCAAGATACGACAACCTTGGTAAGGGTGCATCAGGAGCTGCGGTTGAATGCTTAAATATTAAATTAAACAATGAGTGGGATTACCACCTTAATGTATAAACGGAGAAGATTATGGAACAGATAAAGGGCGGCGTTTGCGCCGCAAAGGGCTTTAGTGCAAACGGAATTCATTGCGGAATCCGTAAGAATAAAACAAAAAGAGATCTTGCTCTTATAAAAAGTGAAGTTATGGCAAATGTGGCATCGGTATATACTACAAATCTTGTAAAGGGTGCGCCTATTGCGGTAACAAAGGAAAACATAGCAGACGGTAAGGCAATTGCTGTTATTTGTAACAGCGGTAACGCAAATACCTGTAACAAAAACGGTGTTGAGGTTGCCCGTAAAATGTGTGATATAACGGCTGCGGCGATTGGTGTTGATTCAAGAGATATTGTGGTTGCTTCCACAGGTGTTATCGGCCAGGAGCTTGATGTTACACCTATTGCAAATGGAATAAATGAGCTTGCAGACGGTCTTGGAGATAATAGTGTTAGTGCCGCTGAAGCAATTATGACCACCGATACGGTTTTGAAGGAAATTGCATTTTCCTTTACAGTAGGCGGTAAGGAATGTAAGATAGGCGGTATTGCAAAGGGAAGCGGTATGATCCATCCCAATATGGCAACAATGCTTGTATTTGTAACTACCGACTGTGCCATCTCTTCAGAGATGCTTAAAAAAGCACTTACAAACGATGTAAAATACAGCTTTAATATGGTATCGGTTGACGGAGATACCTCTACAAATGATATGGTATCCGTTCTTGCCAACGGCATGGCAGGTAACCCCGAAATAACCGAAGAAGGTGAAGATTACGAAGCATTTAAAAAGGCACTTGCAGCGGTTACTCAGTACCTTTGCCGTATGATTGCAAAGGATGGGGAAGGCGCAACAAAGATGCTGGAGTGCAAGGTTACAGGCGCCAACACAGAGGAAGATGCAAGAAAGGTTGCAAAATCGGTTGTATGCTCTGCGCTCTTTAAATCAGCAATGTTCGGTTCTGACGCCAATTGGGGGCGTGTGCTCTGTGCAATAGGTTACAGCGGTGCAAATGTTGATGTTGAGAAGATTGATCTTTCCTTTGCTTCAAAGGCGGGTAAGATAGATGTTTGCAAAGACGGTTACGGTATAGAATTTTCCGAAGAAGTTGCAAAAGAAATTCTTCTTTGCGATGAAATCGAGATTCTTATATCCCTTAAAACAGGGGAATATGAAGCAACTGCATGGGGTTGCGATCTTACATATGATTATGTAAAAATCAACGGTGATTACCGTACCTGAGGTGAGAAAAATGGATATTACAAATGAACAGAGAGCATCGGTACTTATACATGCTCTTCCTTACATACAAAGATATTACAACAAGGTTGTTGTGGTGAAATACGGCGGAAACGCAATGATAAATGAGGACCTTAAAAATAAGGTTATGAGAGATATAGTTCTTCTTTCTCTTATCGGAGTTAAGGTTGTACTTGTTCATGGCGGCGGCCCTGAAATTACGGATGAGCTTAATAAGATAGGCAAGGAAAGCGTATTTGTAGACGGTCTTCGTGTAACTGATAAAGAAACCGCAGATGTGGTACAAATGGTTCTTGCAGGTAAGATAAATAAAAGCCTTGTAAACCTCCTTCAGAATGAGGGTGGTAAGGCGATCGGTCTTTGCGGAATGGACGGTCATATGATCGAGGCAAAGCAGCTTGATGAGAGATGGGGCTATGTTGGTGAGATTACAGAAATAAATGCTCAGCCCATAACAGATGTGCTTGAAAAGGGTTATATCCCTGTAATTTCTACAGTTGGCTGTGATAATGAGGGTAATGTATATAATATCAATGCAGATACCGCCGCAGCAAGAATTGCAGGTGTTCTTAATGCAGAGTGTCTTATTTCAATGACCGATATTGCAGGTATATGTGAGGATCCCAAGGACCCGGATACTCTTATCAAGATAATAAATGTAAGTGAAGCACCTCAGCTTATTAAACGCGGTATAATATCAGGCGGTATGATACCTAAGGTTGATTGCTGTGTTGAGGCTATCCGCCGCGGTGTTAAGCGTGTGTTTATTATAGACGGCAGAATTCCTCATTCTATCATCGTTGAAATGCTTACCAACGAAGGTATCGGAACAATGATTGTGTGATAAGGTAAGGAAAAATATGAATACAAAAGAATTAGACAGTCTTTACATAGCAAAGTCATACGGCAGACTTCCTTTGGAAATAACGGGCGGCAAGGGTTCACTTTGCTATGATGAAAACGGAAAAGAATATATAGATCTCGGTTCGGGTATTGCAGTAAATACCTTTGGATTTTCGGATCCGGAATGGATGGCTGCAATAAAAGAACAGATCGATAAGTTTGCACATACTTCAAACTATTATTATACAGAGCCTTGTGCCAAATTAGCACAGCTTCTCTGTGAAAAAACAGGCATGAAAAAGGTGTTCTTCTCAAATTCGGGCGGGGAGGCTAACGAATGTGCCATTAAAGCCGCAAGAAGATATTCCTTCCAAAAGTACGGAAAGGGAAGACATACAATAATTACCTTGAAAAACAGCTTCCACGGAAGAACAATAACAACCCTCTCTGCAACAGGTCAGGATAGCTTCCATACAGAGTTTGATCCCTTTACCGAAGGCTTTGTATATGCAGAGGCTAACAATTTAAGCGAAGTAAAAAAGCTTTCGGAGGATAATAACTGCTGTGCGGTTATGATGGAAATTGTTCAGGGTGAAGGCGGTGTGTTCGTGCTTTCAAAGGAGTTCGTGGAGGGAGTTTATGAGCTCTGCTGTGAAAAGGATATGCTCCTTATCATTGATGAGGTGCAGACCGGCAACGGAAGAACCGGTAAGCTTTACGGTTACATGAATTACAACATTGAACCGGATATTATCTCAACCGCCAAAGGCCTTGGCGGCGGTCTTCCCATAGGAGCTACACTTTTCTCTGAAAAAACCGCAGAGGTATATACACCCGGTTCTCACGGTTCTACCTTTGGCGGAAACCCTGTTTGCGCAGCAGGTGCGGTAAATATTATTTCCCGTATTGACGATGAACTTTTAGCAGGGGTTGCAGAGCGTCACAGCATCATAAAAGAAAAGCTTATGCAGCTTGAGAATGTAGAAAGCGTTGATGGTCTTGGTCTTATGCTTGGCATAAAGTGCAAAAAGGATGCAAAAGAGATTATGCTTGCATGCCTTGAAAGGGGAGTACTTGTGCTTACCGCAAAGGATAAGGTAAGACTTCTTCCCCCTCTTAATATTGATATAGATTTACTTAATAAAGCCCTTAATATTTTATCGGAGGTTATCTTACAATGAAGCATTTACTTAAATTGATGGATCTTTCCAAAAAGGATATAGTTGAAATACTTAATTTAGCAGACCAGCTCAAATACGAAAAACGCAACGGTATAGAACACCATCTGTTAAAGGGTAAAACCCTTGGCATGATCTTTCAGAAGTCCTCTACCCGTACAAGAGTATCCTTTGAAGTTGGCATGTATGACCTTGGCGGCAGCGCACTCTTTCTTTCCTCTAACGATCTTCAGATCGGCCGTGGTGAACCTGTAGAGGATACAGCAAGAGTTCTTTCCCGTTATCTTGATGCAATAATGATCCGTACCTTTGAGCAGGCAGAGGTTGAAGCTCTTGCAGAATATGGTTCTATTCCGATAATTAACGGTTTAACCGATTATGCCCATCCCTGTCAGGTACTTGCGGATCTTCTTACTATCCGTGAGCACAAGGGACAGATAGAAGGCAATAAGCTTTGCTTTGTTGGAGACGGTAACAATATGGCAAACTCCCTTATAGTTGGCGGTATTAAAATGGGTATGAAGGTTTCTATAGCATGCCCTGATGATTATAAGCCTGATGCTGAAATAATGAAGTGGGCTTCTGAAAACGGTGAATTTGAGTGTACTTCCGATATCCTTGCGGCAGCAAAGGATGCAACTGTTCTTTACACCGATGTTTGGGCTTCTATGGGCCAGGAGGGTGAAAAGGCAAAGAGAGAAAAGGATTTTGCAGGCTACCAGATCAATGACGAGGTTATGGCAGTTGCGGCAAAGGATGCAATGGTTCTCCATTGTTTACCCGCGCACCGTGAAGAAGAAATTACCGCAAAGGTATTTGAAGAACACGCAGACGAGATATTTGACGAAGCAGAAAACCGCCTCCATGCACAGAAGGCAGTTCTTGTTAAGCTTATTAACGGTTAATAAAAGGGAAAAATATGCGTAATAAGGTAACAACGGAAGAATCTGCTCTTTATTCCTTTAAAAGACTCTATTCGTCCTACGGCTATACCAGCTTCAAGATGAATAGGTTTGAAGAGTATGATCTCTATGCTAACAATAAAAACTTTTTGATAAGCGATAATGTAATAACTTTTACCGATACAAACGGTAAGCTTTTGGCACTCAAGCCTGATGTTACATTATCTATTGTGAAAAACACAGATCCCGAAAAAGCTCCTCTGCAGAAGCTCTTCTACTCTGAAAATGTATATAGAGTTGCGTCAAAAACACACGAATATAAGGAAATAATGCAGGTAGGTCTTGAATGTATAGGTAAGCTTGATGCCTATGCCTGTGCAGAGGTTATTACTCTTGCGGCAAAGAGCCTTGAGCTTCTTGATTCTGATTATGTTCTTGATCTTTCTCATATGAGCTTTGCTACACAGCTTTTGCAGGAAGCAAATATCCCTCACTCAAAAAAGGCAGAGATAATGACATACATTGGAGAAAAGAATCTCCATATGATAACCGCTGCCTGCCGTGAAAACGGTGTTAGCGAAGAGTTAACCGGGATGCTTGTACATCTTGCATCTATATATGAAACTCCCGACAAAGCTTTTTCCGAGCTTGAAATGCTCAATATCAATGAGGAAACCGAAAAAGCTCTTATGGAATTGCGTCAGCTTATGGCGGCACTTCGTTCTTCGGGTATAATAGAGCATATCCGCTTTGATTTTTCTGTTATCAGTGATGACAGGTATTATAACGGCTTTACCTTTGCAGGTTATATTCACGGAGTTCCCCGCAAGGTTCTTTCGGGCGGTAGATATGATAATCTTATGAAGAAATTCAAGAAGGATTGCGGTGCAATAGGTTTTGCGATATACTTTGATGCCCTTGAGCAGCTTTTGGCTGAAAAGGATTTCAATGAAGTTGATACCCTTATACTTTATGACGGTGATTCTGATATTTCCGTACTTTGCGCTCAGGTAAACGAATTGGCGGCAAGCGGTAAAAAGGTAACAGCACTTCGTGATATTCCTAAAGGGTTAAAATATAAAAATCTTCTTGATTTAGGGGGTAACAGAAATGGCTGAAACTATGATAAATGTTGCTCTTCCTAAAGGAAGATTGGGAGAAAAGGTGCTTGCAATCTTTGAAAGCGCAGGCTATACCTGTCCTTCCATCCACGAACAAAACAGAAAGCTTATTTTTGAAAATGAGGAAACGGGTATCCGTTATTTCTGGGTTAAGCCCTCCGATGTTGCCATATATGTAGAAAGAGGTGCAGCGGATGTGGGTGTTTGCGGTAAAGATATTTTGCTTGAGTATTCTCCGGAGGTTTACGAGCTTCTTGATATGGGGATGGGAAAGTGCCGCATGGCTGTAGCAGCCAAGAAGGATTTTCGCGATAACACCGCAAGAAGCCTTATTGTTGCAACAAAATTTCCTAATATTGCAAGAGATTACTATTTAAAGCAGGGCAGAGAAATAGATATTGTCAAGCTTAACGGCTCTATCGAAATAGCCCCTATTCTCGGACTTTCCGATGTTATAGTTGATATTGTTGAAACAGGCAAAACACTTTTGGAAAATGATCTTTGTCCCTATGAGGATATTGTCAATATCAGTGCAAGATTTATTGCCAATAAGGCAAGCTATAAATTTAAATATGAGGCAGTTACAGAACTTGTAAACAAGATTGCAGGTTATGTAGAAAGTAAAAATGATTAAAATCTATGAAAAAGCAAGCATGAAAAATGAGGATATTTTTATTCGTTCAACCTCATCTCCAGATGTTTGCGATATTGTTAGAAATATAATTGCCGATGTAATTGAAAACGGAGACGCGGCAGTTAAAAAATATGAAGAAAAATTTGATAAATGCATTCTTGAGAGCCTTGAAGTTACAGAGGATGAGATAGAGCAGGCATGGGCAAGTGTTGATGCCGAATTTATAGAAGTAATGGAAAAGGCAGCAAAGAATATTATATTCTATCATCAGCACCAGAAGCGTGAGGGCTTCAGAATAAATAAAGACAACGGATGTATTCTCGGTCAGAAGATAATTCCGTTACACCGCGCTGGTCTTTATGTTCCCGGCGGTACGGCGGCATATCCCTCATCGGTGCTTATGAACTGTATTCCTGCTAAAATTGCAGGTGTAGACGAGATAATTATGACCACACCTCCCAATGCTGAAGGTAAAATCAATCCCATTATTCTTTGCGCGGCAAAGATCGCGGGAGTTGACCGAATCTTCAAGGTTGGAGGTTCTCAGGCTATCGCTGCTTTGGCTTACGGAACAGAGTCTATTCCCAAGGTAGATAAGATAGTTGGTCCGGGCAATGCTTTTGTTGCAGAAGCAAAGCGCCAGGTGTTCGGTATTGTTAATATTGATATGATAGCAGGACCAAGCGAAATTCTCATTGTAGCAGATGAAAGCTGTGACGAAAGAAATGTTGCTGCAGACCTTCTCTCTCAGGCAGAGCATGACCGCCTTGCAAGTGCGGTACTTGTTACTCCCTCAAGAGATTTGGCGCAAAGGGTTGCAAAGGAACTTGAAGTTCAGTTATCCGTTCTTCCTCGTGAGGATATTGCAAGAACATCTGTAGATAATAACGGTAAAATAATTATATGTGAGAGCATTGATGAATGTATTGATATCGCAAATGACATTGCACCCGAACATCTTGAAGTATGTGTAGATGAGCCAATTCAGTATCTTGATAAAATCAGAAATGCAGGCTCGGTATTCCTTGGTAAAAACACCCCCGAAGCATTGGGCGACTATTTTGCAGGAACAAATCACACACTTCCTACAGGCGGTACTGCAAGATTCTCCAGTCCCTTGTCTGTAGATGACTTTATTAAGAAATATTCTTACACATACTATACTAAGGATGCCTTGATGGATGTGGCATCGGATATAGAATATTTTGCAGAGCGCGAAGGGCTTAGCGCTCATGCAAGATCGGTTACTGTAAGACGCAAAGAGGAAAAATAATGAGCAGATTTATGAGTGCGAGGTTTTCTTCCCTTGAAGAATATGTTCCGGGTGAACAGCCTCGCGATATGCAATATGTAAAGCTTAATACAAACGAATCTCCCTTTCCTCCTTCAAAGGAGGTTATAGATGCGATAAATTTAGAAGAGGTTTCCAAACTTAATCTTTATCCCGATCCTACAGCCAAGGGCTTAAAGGAAAGATTGGCGGCGCGTTACGGTTTTGGTGTGGAAAACATCTTTGTGTCAAACGGGTCAGACGATATTCTTAACTTTGCTTTTATGGCTTTTTGTGATAAAAACTGCGGTGTTGCTTATCCGAAAATCAGCTACGGGTTTTATGAGGTTTATGCGGCACTCTATTCGATAGATGCAAAGGAAATTGCTTTAAAAGAGGATTTTTCTATTGATATAAGGGATTATTTCAATGCCGGAAGAACTATAGTAATAGCAAATCCAAATGCTCCTACAGGCCTTTTACTTTCCAAAGAGGATATAAAAAAGATCCTTGATGCAAACAAGGATAACATTGTTCTTATAGACGAAGCTTATATAGATTTCGGTGGAGAAAGCTGTGTAGAATTGGTGCATGAATACGATAACCTCCTGGTAGTACGCACATTTTCAAAATCAAGATGTCTTGCAGGTGCAAGATTAGGCTTTGCCATTGCATCCAAGGAACTTATACAGGATCTTGAAAAGATAAAATTTTCCACAAACCCCTATAACATCAACCGTATTTCACTATTGGCAGGTGAAGCGGCAATAGATAGTGACAGTTATTATTTTGACCGTGCAAAGGAAATCATGGCGGCAAGAGAATTTACTGTAACAGAGCTTAAAAAACGTGGTTTTACAATGACAGATTCCTATGCGAATTTTATATTTGCAAAGCATAATAAAATATGCGGTGAAGAAATTTATCTTAAATTAAAATCAAGAGGAGTGCTTGTCCGTCATTTTTCAAAGACGGAAATTACCGAATATAACCGCATTACTATAGGAACAAAGGAACAAATGCAAGTGCTTATAAATGCAATTGATGATATATTGGAAAAGAAAGGATGTGCGAAATGAGAACATCTACGATAAAAAGAGATACAGCGGAAACAAAGATATCTCTTGCTCTCGCTCTTGAAGGCGGAGAGGTTAACATAAACAGCGGATGCGGTTTTCTTGACCATATGCTTACTCTTTTTGCACGCCACGGAAGATTTGGATTAGATCTTAACTGTGATGGCGATACCTATGTTGATTATCATCACACTGTAGAGGATATAGGTATATGCTTGGGTAAAGCCTTTGCCGAAGCTATGGGAGATAAAAAGGGAATAAGGCGTTATGCGGATATAACCCTTCCCATGGATGAAACCCTGGTGCTTGTTGCTACCGATATTTCGGGTAGGGATTACCTTGGCTATGCAGTTGAAATGCCGGCGAACAAGGTTGGTGATTTTGATACCGAGCTTGTTGAAGAGTTTCTCCTCGGTTTTGTAAGAGAGGCTAAGATAACTCTCCATGTTCGTCTTATAACAGGCCGAAATACCCACCATATCATAGAGGGTATTTTCAAGGCATTGGGCAGGGTTATGAATACTGCCACAGAAATTGATGAAAAATACAAGGACGAGATTCCGTCCACAAAGGGAGTTCTTTGATGGTTGCAATAATAGATTACGGTGTGGGAAATCTTTTCTCGCTTAAAAGCTCCCTTGCCTATATAAACGAAGAAGCTGTTGTAACCTGTGATCCAGCGGTTATAGCAAAGGCTTCCCATATAATTCTTCCCGGTGTAGGCGCATTTCCGGATGCGGCAAAAAAGCTTTTTGAGTCGGGTATGGCTGATGTTGTTAAAGCGGAGGTTGCCAAGGGTAAACCGCTTTTAGGTATTTGTCTTGGTATGCAGATGCTTCATACAAAAAGCTATGAATACGGTGAATGTGAAGGGCTTGGATTTATCCCCGGTGAGGTGGTAGATATGACTCCGGAGATCGATCCTGCTTTAAAAGTTCCCCACATCGGTTGGAATGCCCTTACCTTTAAGGGTGAAAAGAGTAAAATATACAAATACATAAATGAGGGAGACTGTGTTTATTTTGTTCATTCCTTTTATGCTAAAGCAGAAGAAGGTTGTGTAAGTGCTATAACAGAGTATTCTGTTCCTTTAACTGCATCTGTTGAAAAAGGAAATGTTTACGGTACACAGTTCCACTCCGAAAAAAGCGGAAAAGTAGGACTTGATATCCTTCGTGCTTTCTGTGAGATTGGAGGATAAAATGGTAATACTTCCTGCTATAGATTTATATGATAAAAAAGCGGTTCGGCTTTTCAAGGGTGACTATAAACAGATGACAGTTTATTCTGATAAGCCTTGGGAATTTGCCCGCGAGTTTTACGAAAAGGGAGCAAAATGGCTCCACCTTGTTGACCTTGAGGGCGCAAAGGACGGTACAACCCCTAACCTTGAAACAATAAAAAGGATCGTTTCCGAAACAGGACTTTTAGTTGAGGTTGGCGGAGGAATTCGTAACATGGAGGTAGTTGAAAAATACATTTCCATTGGTGTCAGCCGTGTTATTTTAGGTACTGCTGCGGTAAAAGATCCCGAATTCTTAAAAGAAGCGGTTACAAAGTACGGCGAAAAGGTAGCTGTTGGTGTTGATATAAAAGATGAGCTTGTGGCCATCAAGGGTTGGACAGAGGTTTGCGAGCTCAATTGCTTTGATTTTTGCGGTCAGCTTGAGGATTTGGGTGTTAAAACGGTTATCTGTACCGATATCTCAAAGGACGGTGCATTAAAGGGTACAAATCTTGAGCTATACCGCCGTTTATCGGATAAATTTAAAATAGACTTTGTTGCATCCGGCGGTGTTACCACAATAGATGATGTGGCTGAGCTTAAAAAAATCGGAGTTTACGGTGCTATTTTAGGTAAGGCTCTTTATACTAACAATATTGATTTAAAAGAGGCTGTTGAACTTTGTAAGGAGGCAGCGGTATGATAACAAAACGAATTATTCCTTGCCTTGATGTAAAAAACGGCAGAGTTGTTAAGGGTGTTAATTTTGAGGGCTTGGGTGATGTTAATGATCCTGTTACCCTCGGTAAATATTACAGTGATAACGGCGCGGACGAATTGGTGTTTTACGATATTACCGCTTCAGCCGAAGGCCGGGCACTTTTTACAGATATTTTAACAGAGGTTGCAAAAACAATATTTATTCCCTTAACCGTTGGTGGCGGAATCAATGAGCTTTCAGATTTTGAAAGGGTTCTTTCCTGCGGTGCAGATAAGGTCAGCGTTAATTCAGGAGCTATACGCAATCCCGATCTTGTAGGCGAAGCGGCAAAGCGTTACGGTGACCAATGCGTAGTAATTTCTATAGATGCCAAGCGTGTAGACGGTGTTTTCCGGGTATTTGCCAAGGGTGGCAGAGAAAACACAGGTATGGATGCTATAGAATGGGTAAAACGGTGTGTTGGCAACGGCGCAGGTGAGGTAGTACTCAATTCCATTGATACAGACGGTGTTAAAAACGGATTTGACCTTGAAATGCTTGAAGCAGTTTGCAATGTTGTAAATGTTCCGGTAATTGCTTCGGGTGGTGCTGGATGTATGGAAGATTTTGTAACCCTGTTTAATACACTTCCCAAGGTTGATGCAGGTCTTGCAGCCTCGATATTTCATTTCGGAGAGGTAGCAATTCCCGATCTCAAAAAAGAACTTGCGGCTAAGGGCATTACCGTAAGACTGTAAAGGAGAATATTATGATAAAAACAGACGAACTTAAATTTGATGAAAAGGGGCTTATTCCTGCGATAATAGTGGATGCTGAAACTCAAAAGGTTGTTATGATGGCATATATGAACCGCGAAAGCCTTGAAATAAGCATGAAAGAGGGAAAAACCTGCTTCTGGTCCCGTTCCCGTGAGTGTCTTTGGAGAAAGGGCGAAAGTTCGGGTAATGTTCAGCATATAGTATCGATAACTGCAGATTGCGATAATGATACCCTTCTTATTAAGGTTAAAAAGAACGGTCCCGCATGTCATACAGGCAGTGATTCATGTTTCTTTAACCCTGTATATGAAAACGAGGAGCTTTCAGAATTTTCACTTTATTCTCTCTATGATATGCTTGTTGGCAGAAAGGTTGAGAAAAAGGAAGGCTCTTATACCACATATCTTTTTGAAAAGGGTATTGATAAGATACTTAAAAAGGTTGGCGAAGAATGTACAGAGGTTATCATTGCAGGTAAGGCGGATGACAAAAAGGAAACAATTTACGAGGTAGCAGACCTTACATATCACATAATGGTTATGATGATAGAAATGGGCATATCGGTAGATGATATCAAGCGTGAGCTTGCTTCCCGCCATGTTATTGACAAAAAAGTAAAACAGGAAAAAATGACCTGAATAAAGGAGAAGAACAATGAAAAGAACTATAAAGATTTTTGCATTTATAATGGCATTGATAATGCTTGTTGGAACTTTTGCTTCTTGTTCAAAAAAGAATAACGGAACCGATGAAACCAAGGAAAGCGTAGAAGTAAATAATGTAGATACTATGCTTAACCATGCTGGCGACATCCCCGATGGAGGAGCTTATCATCCTACAAAAGGTGAGGTTGTAGGCTCTACCAATGGTACGGTTTCACAATTTCCAGAGCTTGCTGTAGGTGATAAGTACTATTACGGTGATTATGTATATGTTTATTCTGACGGAAGCGTTACAGACGGAATAAAGGGCTGGGGTGTTGAGGCTTTCTTGAAGGATAAAAATGAATACGGTGTGATTCTTGAAACTATAAACGGTGCACCTGTTATTTCTCTTAACACCTGCTTTAAAGACTGTGTTAATATGAAGTATTCTCCCAAAATTCCCGACACAGTATATTCAATGGTTGCTACATATAAGGGTTGTTCTTCACTTGTACAAACACCTATTTTCCCCACAGAGCTTGTAAATATGAAAAGCTGCTTTGAAGAATGTATGGAGTTAACAATGGCAAGTGAGCTTCCCGAAAAGCTTGAAATCATGTCCAAGGCATTTTACAGCTGTACAAATCTTATTTCTGTACCCGTAATTCCCGCAAGTGTAAAACAAATGGATTATGCTTTTGCAAATTGCTTCAATATTGAAGGAGAAATCACTGTTAATGCAAATCCGGAAGTTTACGAAAAATGCTTTGATTCAACCATGCGTGAATTAACTATAGTTGGTGATACGGCAATTAAAGCAGAGCTTGCGGCAACATCTTTTGTAGATAACATTAAATATTGAGTAAAAATTAAGGCTGTTTACAAACAGCCTTAATTTATTTTAATGGAGATCACAGGTCTTACACCTGCATTATCGGTATTTGCATCACACCCAACAGTATCGATCTTTCCTGTACTGCTGATGTTGGGAACAAGGGCTTTTTTATTTGAAATAAGCCACCAGAAACATGAATCATAATCTTTATTTACCCAAATGCCCTGTTCCTTGGCATAATCGGTTGGTATAAGAATGCGGTCTGAATTTTCAGGAAAATATTCTTTAATCTTATCTTTTGAAAGCAGAGAAACTTTATCTCCATTAATATTGCACAGTGAAAGCAGTTCTTCCTCGGAAAAAGCAGTGTCAAGAAATTCCCGGTTAAGAAAATTTCTTAATTCAGAGCTTTCCCAGTCAGATTTTCTTTCGCTGTCAAACCTTGAACATTCCAGAGCATACTTACTTATAAGAAGCATACTGTCTGAATCCTTTTCTAATACGATCCACTCAATATCTTCAAGCTCCTCATTTTTAATATTTTGCTCATAGCTTCCAAACAGAATTTCGTCTCCAATGTTTGTATGAGCATATACTGATTGACTTTCCTTGTTCATTGATCTTGCAATAAAAAATGCAATTACAGCTATAGAGGAAATAAGAAGCGCAGCTACAATAAAGAGTGTTATCAGGATAATAGGAAACTTACTTTTCTTTGCAGATTTTATATTTGGCTGGTCTTTTTGGTCTGCCGTGGTTGATAAAATCAAAGCGGCTTTATATTTCAACAGATCGTTTTTAAATTCGGTTGGTGTCAAGTACCTTTTCTTAATATCCGAATTGCAGGAATGGTCAAATATTTCAAGCAATTGTTCTTTTAGTTCAGAATTTGAATCTTCTGGTAAAAGGTTGTAATCATTTACAAGAGAATACATAATAACACCAAGAGAATATATGTTATCTCTTATGTCGGTACCGTCCGGAGAAAACATTTCAAATTCACCAAGCTTGAAGGTTTGGTTGTTGGAAACAAAGATATTTTCAATGCAAAGATTATTGCAGGAAAAATTGCCGGAATGGTATAATTCAAGGGCACAGGAGATATCGATTCCAAGCTTAATTACCGTTAAAAGATCAGGTGTGGAATTTTTTAAATGCTTTTTCAATGAAAGCATATCTTCTGTGGTTATATAAAAGTCTTCATACTTTCCGTCTTTTTTTACATCGGTTAATTTTAAAATATTAGGATGATCTTTTGCACCAAGTAAAAATTTTATCTTTGGTAGCAGATCATCAAATGAAGAAATTCTGTATTCCAAAACGGTTCTCCTTAAATTGTTTTTTTAATTATAACATTATTTGTAAATCAAATCAATAACAACTTAAAAAAATACCCTTGCAATGAATAAAAAAATATGCTAAAATGTATATAATGATAAAAAGGAGTTATTCGTATGATAAAACTTGAAAAATATTGCGTAATGAATTTTGAAAATGCAATACGCGGAGCGCGTAATCCTATGAACAGCTGGAGTAAAAGCGATTCAAGTTATGATGAAAGCGGAAATTATATTTTAGGCGAAAATGATCTCTCACTTGCAGTTAAGCTTTGCCGTGCGGGAAGCGATCATCGTAAGTTTGTCCGTCAGATATTTGTTAGCATTGATATTACAGCACCCTTATATTGGTGGAAAGAATTTGATACATATAAAGTAGGTACTGTGGCAAATAGTACTTCTACCATGCATAAGATCCATTCCAAGGAATTTACATACGAGGATTTCAGTTGTGATCATATGACGCAGGAGACAAAGGCTGAGTTTGGTCATATTATAGAATACCTTGAATCTCTTCGTTTAAAGTATCTTGAAACAAAAGATAAAAAGTATTGGTATGATATTATTCAGTTCCTGCCCTCAAGCTATAATCAAATGCGTACCTGCACACTCAATTATGAGAATCTTGTAAATATATATTATGCACGCCGTTATCATAAGCTTGATGAATGGCATGATCTTTGCGCTCTTATTGAAACTCTTCCTTATTTTAAGGAAATGTTTATTGATAACAAGGAATAATAAAGTAAAAAAACGCCTTAAAAGGCGTTTTTCCTTGGTTTATTCCTGGACTTCGGCGGCACTTTCTGCTAATGAGCGTTCGTATGCGTCGATTACTCCATCTTCTAAGCGAGAGCGAAATTCTGCATTTATAGGATGCACAATATCACGATATGTACCGTCGGGGTTTTTTCTGGACGGCATCACGATGAAGAATTTATCACGAGCGTTGATTACTTTGATGTCATGTACCGCAAGCTGATTATCAAATGTCACAGAAGCAATTGCTTTCATGGGACCCTCGTCATTAAAAAGCTTTCTGATTTTAATGTCAGTGATTTCCATTTGTTTTCCTCCTTATAGAATATGAAATTCTGCTTACGGTATTGCTTATGCAATAGTTACATTTGTCCGTTGCTGGAATAATTATACAATAACAATGTGACGAATTAAATAATTGACTATGATATTTTTTTGAATTATTTATATGAAATTTATAAAAAAAGTCATTACTTGTTGAAATATAATGACTTTTTGCACAAAAACAATAGAAAGAAAAGCATATTGCACAAAGAAGGTTTAGTATGGATAAAAAAGAAATAAACGAAATATTGGGAAAATCAAAGCATCTTCATTTTATAGGTATTGGCGGAATCAGTATGTCTTCCCTTGCCATGATTGCAAAGGATCTTGGCTTTACCGTAACCGGTTCAGACAGAAGTTCAAGCGAGGCAACCGAAAAACTTGAAAATGCAGGCATTAAGATTATATATGCCCACAAAGCCGAAAATGTCATTAACAGTGATGCGGTGGTTTATACTGCGGCGGTTCATAATGACAATCCCGAAATGGCAAAGGCTATAGAGCTCGGTTTGCCTCTTATAAAGAGGGCTGAATTTTTGGGTTATATAATGCAGTCATACAAAAACAGAATAGGTGTTGCAGGTATGCACGGTAAAAGTACCACAACCTCTATGATATCCGAGATTTTCATGGTTGCAGATGCCGATCCCACCGTTGTAAACGGAGTAAAGCTCAAAATGCTTGACGGCGGAGCATACCGTGTAGGTTCAAAAGAGCACTTTATATTCGAGGCATGTGAATACACCGATTCTTTTCTGTCATTCTTTCCAAGTGTAGCTATAGTACTTAATATAGACCGTGATCATGTAGATTACTTTCTTTCTATGGAGCAAACCGTAGAATCCTTTGCAAAATATATCAATCTTGCCGAAAAAGCGATTGTTAATATTGACGATGATTACATTAAGACTGCTATTAAGGACTATAATGGTGAACTTATCCGCGTAAGCACAAAAGGAAGTGATGCGGAATACAATGCAAAAAATATTGAATTTGTAAATGGCCTGGGGTCCTTTGATGCATATAAGGGTGATAAGCTTTTGGGTAGGGTAGAGCTTTCGGTACCAGGTGAGCACAGTATACTTGATGCATTGGTTAGTATTGTTGCAGCAGATATGGCGGAGCTTGATTTTGAAAAGGTTGTAAAAGCACTTAGAGGTTTTAAGGGAGCGCACCGCCGTTTTGAATATATCGGAGAATATAACGGTATAGATGTATATGACGATTATGCTCATCATCCAAGTGAGATTATGACAACACTTGAAGGAGTTCTTAAAAGAGGGTATAATAGAGTTTGGTGTGTTTTCCAACCCCATACCTATTCTCGTACTGCAGGACTTTTAAATGAATTTGCACTTGCTTTTAAAGGTGTCCATAAGGTAGTTTTTGCAGATATTTTTGCTGCAAGAGAAACAGATACTCTTGGTGTATCCTCAAAGCTTTTAGCACAAATGGCAGGAGAAAATGCATTATATATTGATAGCTTTGAAAAAATTGCGCAATATTTCAAAGAGAATGCCAAACCCGGAGATCTCATACTTACAATGGGTGCAGGTGATGTGAACAAAATTGCAGATATGATTGTAAAATAAAAAACTGAATCATAAGATAAACGGCAAGAGAATTTTTGAATTCTCTTGCCGTTTCTTCGTATTCTTATCAATCTGCGCTTTCACTCTTAACTTTTTCAACATTTCTTGCATGCTCATTTGCAGTGGTTGCATAGTAGTTATAGCCCTGAGAATTGGAAATGAAATAATAGAAGTTCTTTCCGTATATCATGTCGGGGTTCATAGCAAAGTTGATAGCATTAAGAGAGGGATTGGAAATAGGTCCTGCAGGAAGTCCTTTGTTGAGATAGGTGTTATAAGGTGATTCATAGCTCTTCAAAGCAGTTGCAAGATCCATATCATCCCCGTAGTAATCCAGAACATATTTAACGGTAGCATCACTCTGAAGCTTTCCGCCTATACCGTCATAATTGGGATTATTCAAACGGTTGTGGAATACAGCGGAAACCAATGCATAGTCACTTCCGTTATCAGCATGGGGGTTGTTGCTGACATATTTAGCCTCGCTCTGTATCATTGATGCAAGAATAATGATGTCGTCCAAAGACATACCTAATTCGTCAAGGCGGGCAAGATTATCCTTGTCAAACTTCATATCAAAGTTAGAAAGAAGCTTGTAAATTATATCCTCTTCCTTGGAATCGGTAAAGAAGTTATAGGTATCGGGAAAGAGATAACCGTCTAAACGATAGATTCTGTTGGCGGTTTTTTCTTCGGAAAGATTTTCAAGAAACCAAAAATCATATTCATATTCATTGATTGCCTTTTCAAAGCCTTCCTGTGTGCCGATGCCCTGATTTACAAAAAGATCAATTATGTCTTGAGTTGTTGAACCTTCAACAATGGTAATGGTAACTTCTTCACGGGTTGAATAGGGCTTGAATTTAGCTATAAGCGTGTCATAACTCATCGAACCGCTTACTGTAAACTTTCCGGAAAGATAGTTGTTTGTATCCTTCTTTCTGAGGTTTACATACATTTTAAATATGGAAGGATATTTAATTATTTCATTGTCATGGAGAACTTCGGCAATATCGTCAAGATCTGCGTTTTTGGGAAGAGTTACTTCAATTTCAACATCAGATTTAACCAATGCAAAGCAATCGTTACCTACAAATATTACAAAAAGGCTCAAGCATCCTGAAATAACAAATACACTAACCAAATAAACTATGGCTTTTACGGAATTAAAAAGTAATCCTCTGCCAATAGATTCTTCGTATTGTGAAGCCATTGAATTGCCTTGTTTTTTTGTATTTTTAGCTTTAGTTTTCATGTTGGATTTTTGTTCACTGTTTTGATTATTTTGTGCTACGGTGTCGGAGATCCGTGTATTTTGAGCATTATCGGAGTCAGCGGATCCGTTTTTGATATTATGGGCTTCTTTTTTATTTGCAACAGGGACGGCTGTAGGATGCGGGTTAATGTTATTAACATTTTTCATAACCTGCGTTTGATCCGAAACCTTTATATTTTTGTTTGGTACAGGCTGTTGGGCATGAACCGTATTTTGTGCTTTGATGATGTCCTTTTCACTTAAAGGGATTATTACATCATGCTTGGCTACAGCCTTTGTATTTTGCACAGGAACAGCTTTAACGGTAGGCTTTGAAGCAACCGATGCTTGATTTGCTGAACTTTTGGGTAGGGCATTAGGTGTGGATTTAACGGCAGGTGCAGGCCTTTGTACGGGTGATGTTATGATTTTTTGCACCTCTTTCGGTTTAACCGTGGGAACACTTTCCTTCGGCGGAGGTGTTGTGTTTTGAGAAACAGTTCTTCTTCTTTGATTTGGAGAAGATTCTTTGGTTATACGCTTGATTTCGTCAAGCGGTGAATTTGAATTGGGATTGTTGTTGTTCATTTTTATCCCCCTTTATTTTACTACTAAAATTATAATGACAAAAACAACGATACAAAGAATAAGTACGGGGGATGTTAAAGCCTCCGCATTTATATCGAATTTAAAGCCGGATGATTTCTTTTTTCTTCTTTGTCCTTTCATAAGAGGAGCAGCTTCTCCTCTTATACCCTTGAGATAAAAGATTCTTTCTGTTGACTGAAGGGTAAGAATAAGGAATATGAGAAAAACTATAGTTAATATAAACAGAACAAAGATTATACTGTCTGTTTGTGATATCAGATTAAGTAATTGTGATTCAAACAACAGGCTAAAGCAGTTATTTAAAAAGTGGATCAACATAGCGCAAAGCAGAGAATCTGTAATCAGAGTTACAAATGCAAATATAATTCCGCCGAAAAAGAAAACGGGTAATTGGAAAATATTCAAATGCACCAATGAAAAGAGCAGGGCGGAAATGGTTGCAGCTATGTATTTTTTGCAGCCCATGGATCGGTATTCTCCAAGAACGATTCCTCTGAAAACAAATTCTTCGGTTATTGCGGGTAAAAGAGCCACAGCTATTAATATATAAACAAGATCTCCGAATCCTCTCATAGAGGTGGGAACATATTGCTCATACATGGTATACTGAGTGCTGTAATAACCCAATGTATATAATCCAACCTTTATTAAGGCAGAACCGGATATCAAAACTATAAAAGAACAGACTGTAAACCAAAGTTTGTTAGGAGTAAACGGCTTCAGCTTTAGTTCGGGAGCAAATTTCTTACCCCTGAGCTTGCAGTATATTATGCCCGGTATAATAAATATTATTACCTGCATTATGATAATTGCAACATAAATGTTATTTTTTTGAGCAATATCATTTATGTTAAGGTATTGTAATAAACCAAGCAATATACATATCATAAGAACCAAAAAGGGTGCGGTCATTGATTTTTTGATTTTAATTTGCATTAATGGGCTTCACTCCTTTTTCGGTTATAAGAACATCTGCCGAAAGGTCATATTTTCCCTTTGGTACACAGGGAATAATAAAATCCGAATAGATCAAACCTATTTTTGATCCCTTGTAATTCTGCAGAAATCTATCGTAATATCCTTTGCCGTAGCCTAAACGGTATCCGTCTTTATCATATAAAAGGGCGGGGATAAAACAGATTACAAGTTCGTTTTCAAAGGATTTAATGTTGCAAACAGGAGCATCTGCATGGGGCTCATAAATACCCATAGCTCCCGCTTCAAGTTCTTCAAGATTGTTTATAAAATGATAAGTCATGGTATTGCTTTGAGTATCGCAACGGGGAAAAGCAACCTTTTTACCTTTTGTTAAAGCATCAAGTATTATCGGTGTAATATCAATTTCATCTGCAAGATGAGCATAGGCAAGAATAATAGTTGAATATCTGTATGAAGCAAGCTCTGTAACTTTTTTGCATATTGCATTGTCATATTCGGCCTTTTGCTCATTGGAGATTGCGCGTCTTTTGGCTTTATATTCAGCCCTGAGCCTGTTTTTTTCTTCTAAAATATTCATGCCTGTGTTTTTGCTTTTACATCAAGAGCGAAGCTTTCTCCCTTGAAATATTTAATGATTTCAATTCCGAAATCAAAGGCGGCACCCATTCCTTTTGCGGTTATGATATTACCGTCTGTGCAAACCTTCTCGCCGGTAACAACAGCACCTGCAAGCTTGTCCTCAAAACCGGGGAAGCAGGTGGCTTTTTTGCCGTTTAAAAGATTTCTGTTTCCAAGAATGAAAGGAGCGGCACAAATTGCAGATATAAGCTTATTTTCACTGTAAGCCCTTGTTATAAAATCTTGTACGGCTGCGCAAGCTTCAAGATTGGATGAACCGGGCAGGCCGCCGGGGAGCATTATGCCGCAGAAGTCCTCGTTTAAATCAAGCTTGTCAATTGTTGTGTCAGCTTTAATTTCAATTCCGTGGGTACCGATAACCGCTTCTGTTTCGTTAATGGAAACGGTTTTAACTTCAATATTTGCACGGAGTAAAAGATCGTAGGGACAAAGAGCCTCAATTTCTTCAAAACCGTTTGCAAGGAAAATATAAAACATAATACACCTCTATTCTTCTACATCTGAATTCATAATTTTTTCAAGGTACTCTGCGCGGGACATAAGAACCTCTCTGGGTTTGTTTCCTTCGGGTGCGCCAACTATACCCATCTTCTCCATGCGGTCTATAAGCTTTGCCGCTCTGCCATAGCCAAGTGAAAGCTTACGCTGGATAAGTGATGTGGAAATTTTTCCGCTTTCAATAGCAAGCTCTATGGCGCTTTTAAGCATGGGATCCGCATCTTCATCATCCTCATCGTCGGATGAAAGAACACTTGCGCCCTTTTTGATACCGCATTTTGCTGCTTCTTTTTCTATTTTTTCAATAACTTCGTTATCGTATTCACTTTCACCTGATTTTGAACGGATAAATTCGGTAACAGCCTCAACCTCCTGTTCGCTAACAAAAGCACCCTGAACACGAATAGGTTTTGCCGCACCTACAGGGGCATAAAGCATATCACCGCGTCCTATAAGCTTTTCCGCACCCGCGGTGTCAAGAATGGTTCTTGAATCCACCTGGCTTGCAACGGTGCAGGCAATACGGGAAGGAATATTTGCCTTGATAAGACCTGTAATAACATCTACAGAAGGTCGCTGCGTACCTATTATAAGATGCATGCCGGCAGCTCTTGCCTTTTGTGCGAGACGGCAGATAGAGTCTTCAACCTCGTCGGGAGCGGTCATCATAAGGTCTGCAAGCTCGTCTATAACTATAACAACATGGGGCATATACTCGTAGGTGGGATCATCCTTTGTTGTCATATTGAAATTATAGATATCACGAACACCAACATTTTCAATCAGAGCAAATCTTCTTTCCATTTCCGCAACAGCCCAATGAAGTGCACCGGCAGCTTTTTTAGGATCGCTTACTACAGGAATAAGGAGCTGTGGAAGGCCGTTATAAATATTAAATTCTACCTTCTTGGGGTCTATGAGTATAAGCTTCACCTCGTCGGGGTTGGATTTGTATAAAAGGCTTACTATCATTGAATTTATACAAACCGATTTACCCATACCCGTTGCACCTGCAATAAGCAGATGAGGCATTTTGGCAATGTCTACGAAAATGGGAGAGCCTGCAACATCCATTCCCAAAGAAACGGTTACATTGCTCTTTGAGTTTTTAAAGGTGGGGTTTTCAAGCAGCTCGCGCAGAAAAACTGTAGCTACTACCTTATTCGGAACCTCAATGCCTACCGCAGCCTTTCCCGGAATTGGTGCTTCTATACGGATACCGCTTGAAGCAAGGCTTAACGATATATCATCCACAAGATTTGCTATCTGGCGGACTCTAACACCTTCTTCGGGGGCAAGCTCGTATCTTGTTATGGTTGGACCTCTTGAAATATCAATTATTTTGGTTCTTACTTTAAAGCTTGCAAGGGTATCCACCAGCTTGGTTGCGTTAGAACGCAACTCGTCGGTAACATCCTCATTGTTTGGCTTTTTGTCCAGCTTGAGCAGGGAAAGAGGAGGGAATACATAGGGTTTCTTAACGGGAGGCTTTTTCTCTTCTTTAACTTCTTCTGTTATGGGAGTACGCTCCAGTTCAAGGGCATTTTCAATTTCTTCCTCGGTTATGGGAATAACATCATTAAAGACATCGTTAAGATCAATAAAGGTCTGCTCGGTTTCGGCAGGCTTGATATTTTCAAGATTATCCGGGATCTCTACACCGCCTGCATTTATTTCATTCTTGATTCTTTCAAATATTTCGGGATCTACGGCAGGAGTGGAATCGGGGTCCTCATCCTCGCATATATAATCCGTATAATCGCCCTCCTGTAAATACGGTTCGGGCTTATTATCCGAAACAAGCTTTTCCTTTTTTTGCTTTTTTACAGTTTCTTCGCTGTTCTTTTTCTGTTCTGTAAAGCTTTTCAGATATTCAAAGATTGTTTGGGGCTTTATTCCCAAAAAGAGTATACCGAATACAATAATCATGCATACTGATACTATTACAAGACCGGGAGTGCCGATAAGCGCGTGAAGAGAACTGCCTATAAGACCGCCAAATACTCCACCGCCCTTTAATTCCTTACCACCCGCCCAAAGCTCCTTTACAGCAAAGGTAGATGTAAGTTTTCCAAAGGTGTGTATAAAAGCTGAAAGCCCTAAGGTGAGAAGGCAGGCGAATATTACACGGCCGATAAGCTTGTTGTTTTCACTGTCCTTTTTCCAGAATACTCCAAGAATTATAAGGGTTACGGGAAAAAGATAACCGGGGAGGCCTAATAAACCGAGAATAAGGCTGCAAAGACCTTCACCTATTACTCCTGAGTATTTGGTGAAAAACAAACATACGAAAAGGAAGATGGCAACAAGCACAAAAACAAAGGGAAGGATTGAATGTAAAAGGGTAAGGTCAACAACTTGAGCTTTTGAGCTTGAATTCTTTTTTGTAGTTTTCTTTGCCGCGGTTTTCGCGGGAGTTTTTTTAACTGTCTTCTTTTTTTGCATTTTTATATCCTTAAAATTATGCGAAATTTATACCTGTAACATCAAGTACAACAATAATGATACCAACTATAACACAGTAAACCGAGAAGATTCTGAAGTTAGATTTTTTTGAAATATAGATGAGGAGCTTCATTGCACCGATACCAGAAGCAAAAGCTACAAGGGTTCCGAAAAGGAAGGGGAGCATTTGAGAAGCATCAATGCTTCCGGAAATAACATCCGGAATATCGGTAACAGCGGCACCTAAAATTGCGGGAATACTCATGATAAAAGAGAATTTTACAGCGAATTCACGGTTGAACCCCTGAGTTAAACCGCCTGTAATGGTAGAGCCTGAACGGGAAAGCCCCGGCAATACCGCAAACATCTGAAAAATACCGGGAACAATTGCATGCTTTACTTTGGCATTTTCCAGATTGATTTTACCGCTTGCAAGACGGTCTGAAACAAAAAGCATTATGCCGTTAAAAATAAGTATACATCCTATAGCAATATTGGATTTACCGATCAGATCTATATAATCGGTAAACGGAACTATTAAAACAAGGGGTATAGTGGCAATTATCACCATAAGCACCATGCGTTCATGAACTGTTGCTTCTTTGAATTTGAATTTTCCTTTTAATACTTTTCCGATCATAGTAAAAAATGCAGGGAACAAAGGGAAGATATCTTTACGGTAAACAATGAATACTGCAGCCAAAGTGCCAAGGTGAAGTAATATATCAAAGGTCATGGGGATATCTTTCATTCCGAAAAAGTTTTGGAACAGAGAAAGATGTCCTGAACTTGAGATAGGTAAAAATTCTGCAAGGCCCTGAATAATACCGCTTATAGCGGCAAACAACCAA
>JAFYPJ010000113.1 GCA_017547545.1 Clostridia bacterium
CGTATTTGCTTGAAACAAGTTTACGAAAAGGGTATGTTTAAATATGGCAATTCTTGATTGGTTGAGAGAATTTAATATTTTTACGGTTATGATAAGGCTGTTTTTTGCATTTATTCTTGCAGGGATAGTTGGCTTTGAAAGGCAGAAAAAAGGTCATGCGGCAGGACTGCGTACACATATTCTTGTTTGCATAGGTGCAACCCTTACAACCTTAACCGGAATATATATTTCCGAAATTCTAAAATATTCTTCGGATCCCATGCGTATAGGTGCGCAGGTGGTTTCGGGAATAGGATTTATAGGTGCAGGCACCATACTTGTAACAAGGGGAACCCATGTAAGAGGTCTTACAACAGCGGCAGGGCTCTGGGCAACCGCGGCAATAGGACTTTGCCTTGGCGCGGGATTTTATGAAGGTGCAATACTGTCTACTCTGCTTATTGCGGTAGTTATTTCAACCATGAAAAGCTTAGACAGAGTTCTTAACCGAAAGAGCAAATATATTGAGGTGTATATTGAAATAAAGGGCAGTGAAAATGTAAATGCTGTACTTGACAGCCTTGCGGCTCTCAATGTAGATATCAGCGATACCGATATTACACCTGCGCGAAGCAATGTTTCGGGTAATGTAGGAATCAGCCTTTTTATGAGTGCAAAGAGCAAAACTGCACTTGACGAAAAGAAAATTCTTGAGTATATAAGAGCTATAGACAATGTTGATATAGTTCTTGTTTGCGAATAGTACAAGCAGTAAATTTGAAATTTTAATTTAGGAGAGAATAAAATGACAAAACAGGAAATCGAATTGAAGGTTCAGGAGCTACTTGCAGATATGACACCTGAGGAAAAGATAGGTCAGCTTCTGTATATAAATGCACCCCGTACCTTTGATTGGGGCGCAGAGCTTGATTTTATCGAGAAGTACCATGCAGGAAGTGTTGCCAACGCTCCCGGAGCGCAAAGCTCCAATGACCTGCAGAAAAGAGTTATGGCGGCATCTCCCCACAATATACCCGCCCTTCTTTGCGCGGATATAATCTGCGGCTACAGAACCATATTCCCTCAGCCGGTAGCAGAGGCATGCTCCTTTGATGTGGAAATGATCGAAAAGAATATGGAATATGTAGCAGAGGAAGCAAAGGCGGCAGGTCTTAGTATGACCTATGCACCTATGATGGATATTGCACGCGACCCCCGTTGGGGCAGAATTTCGGAGGGAGCAGGTGAGGATCCCTATCTCGGCTCTATAGTTGCAGCAGCAAGAGTAAGAGGTATTAAGAATGCAGGCGGAATAGCAAGCTGTGCAAAGCATTATATCGGCTACGGTGCATGCTACGGAGGCCGTGACTATGATGCATCCTATTTAAGCGAGCAGGAGCTGCGCAATACATACCTTCCCCCCTTTAAGGCAGCAGTAAAAGCAGGTGTTGACACGGTAATGCCCGCATTTAACGAAACCTTCGGTATTCCCATGCACGCCCATAAATATCTTATTGAGGATGTGCTCCGCGGAGAATTAGGCTTTAAGGGTGCCGTTACCACAGACTATAATGCCATAGACGAGCTCATAAATCACGGTGCTGCTCATAACAGAGAAGAAGCATGTCTTAAAGGCTTTAAGGCAGGCTGTGATATAGATACAGGCTCGCTTATCTTCCAGGAATATCTTATGAAGTTCTATAACGAGGGTAAGATTACCGACCAAGAATTGGACGAGCACGCTGCAAGAGTATTAAGGCTTAAATTTGAGCTTGGTCTCTTTGAAAAGCATGAATATGATCTTGATTACGAAAAGGAAACCTTCCTTTGCGATAAATTTAAGGCACAGGCAAGAATTTCTTCACAGAAGTCTACAGTTCTTCTTAAAAACGAGGGTGATTTCTTCCCCTTGTCAAGAGAAGAAAAGGTTCTTGTTGTAGGTCAGCTTGCCGATGATATAGATGCTCCTTTGGGTTGGTGGAGAGGTATGGGTGAAGCGCAAGACTGCACCACACTTCTTGCGGCAATGAAGGAAAAATCTGATAATATCATCCATGTAGCAGGCGGAAATATCCTTGACGGTGAGGATTTCGACAGAGAAGCACTTATGGAAGCTGCAAAGGATTGCGATAAGATCTTTGCTATCGTTGGTGAAGCATCCTATATCAGCGGTGAGGCGCATACAAGAGGAGATATTTCGCTTCCCGGCACACAAACCGAATTTATAGAATTTCTTGCAACATTGGGAAAACCCCTTGCAATGGCGGTAATTGCAGGCAGACCTCTTATTATCACAAGAGAAAACGAGGTATGCGATGCGGTTCTTTATCCCTGGCAGTTCGGTATTATGGGGCAGGGTGTTGCAGATGTTATCTTCGGCGATGTTATGCCCGAAGGTAAGCTTTGTGCTTGTATTCCTTATTCTATCGGTCAGATTCCGATCTACTATGCAAGACCTATAACGGGCAGACCTTATCGCGGCGAGGTTGTTGAAATGTCCAAAAAGGTAAGCTCTTATGCTACAGACTTTACCTGCCACTATATTGATATGCCAAGCGAACCTCTTTATACCTTCGGTCACGGTCTTACCTATACAAAATTTGAGATAGGAACTCCCAAGCCTTTAAAAGCAGAATGGAATATCGGTGAAGCTGTTGAATTTGATGTGGATGTAGCCAATGTAGGCGAGCGCGACGGCCGTCTTACCCTCCAGCTTTATATTCATGATGTTGCGGCAGAGATATGCCGTCCCGTAAAGGAACTTAAATTCGTTCAGAAGGTAGAGCTTAAAGCCGGTGAGAAAAAGACTGTTCGCGTTGCTCTTGCCCCCGAATCCTTTGAATACTATCATTTTGATAATACTCTTTATGCCGATCCCGGTGATTTCCTTGTATATGCATCAGAAGATGCAGCACACGGTGAAGCGGTTAAGATAACTCTTAAATAATTTATATCCCCCATTCGTGGGGGATATTTCAGACTATAGTTGAATAAGTACTCAAACGCGGTGTGAATATTGAATTCACACAGCGTTTTCACATGTTTCACGAAAACCGATGTGGTTCCCCGAAACGAGCTTGCCGAGTTTTTTGGGCCACATGCCTTCGTTTTTCAAAGTCTGTGCATTATGGTAATTTCTTAATTGAATCTTAGTTGATTATTTATAATATAATGGTATAATATAATATTATATAAATTTATCCTTGGAGGAAAAATGAACGGTCTTAACGAAAAGCAGGTTTTGGAGAGCCGCGAAAAACACGGCAGTAATAAATTACCCGAACCTAAACTGAAAAAATGGTATAATTTTGCATTGGAAGCTTTGAGTGAGAATCTTACAAAGGTTCTAATAATGATAGCCCTGTTACAGCTTGTATTGGCGATACTTGGGGTTATGGAATATTCCGAGCCTGTAATGATCATGCTTTTGTTGGCGGTAATTACGGCAATTGCGGTAAAAACAGGACTTGGGGTACAAAGATCCTCCGAAGAATTGCGCAAAAAAACCTCTGAACGCTTTTGTGATGTTGTAAGAGATGGCAAGCTTCAAAAGATCAATAAGGATGATCTTGTTGTTGGTGATATTGCACTTGTGGGCTTCGGTCAGGAAATATTTGCAGACGGTTATATTATTGAGGGTAAGGTTTCGGTAAACAATGCCGCAATCAACGGTGAAAGTGAAGAATGCAAAAAAACACCGGTAGAAGGCTATGTTCATAAAAAAACAACCTCAACAGATGCCTATACCAATCAGAACTGCCTGTTTTCGGGAACTACCGTAATGAGTGGTGAGGGTAAAATGCTTGTAACCGATGTTGGTGTAAATACGGTCAACGGTGACACTCTTGTTAAAATGCAAACTCTTGAAGCACCCCAAACCGCCCTTGATATTGCTTTGGATAAATTAAGTGCATTTATTTCAAAATGGGGTACGGGTGCGGCTGTTCTGACCTTTATAATACTTACCGTTACGGGTATTGTTGAAATGGGCGCAAGCGAGTATTTTTCGGGTTCGGTGCTTGAAATTATTCAGAAATTTGCCGTAAATCTTTCTGTGGCTTTAACCATAATTGTTGCGGCAGTCCCCGAAGGGCTTCCCCTTATTGTAAAGCTTGTTACAAAGCAGAATGTAAAAACAATGGAGCGATGCAATGTTCTTGCAAAGAATCCGGGAAAGATACCTGAGCTTGCGTATGTTGATCTTATTTGTACCGATAAAACGGGTACTCTTACCACGGGTGTAATGTCACCCGAAACGGTGATCGATCATACGGGGGAAAAAGCAGATGATAACAGCGCGCTGTATTGGGCGGTAAAGCAAAATGTTGTTCTTAATAACAGCGCAAATTACGATGCGGAAGGGAATATAACCGGCGGTAATTCTATAGACCGTGCAATTCTTTCTCTTGTTACACCCGCAGAGGAAAATGAAATACTTTCATCTAATACCGAAAAGATAAAGCAGACATTCACAAGTACAAATAAATTCTCCGCTTTTACAAACGGTAAGGATATAACCTACTATAAGGGTGCAACCGAAAAGGTTATTGAAAAATGCACAAGGGCTATGAATTCAAAGGGTGAGATTGTTGATTTCAGCAGTGCATCGGTTGATAAAAAAATTAAAGAGCTTAACGAAAAATCTGTTCGGTGTATTGCTCTTGCTATGGCAAATAAGGCTCATAAAGAGGATGAATTGGCTGATGATATGATCTTTATTGCGGTAATCGGTGTTACCGATCCTATCCGTAAGGAGGTTCCCGATGCGGTTAAAAATGCCCATGACGCAGGAATTCAAATCATTGAAATAACAGGCGACAATATAGTAACCGCAACTGCAATTGCAAAGGAATGCGGTATATATAAGGAGGGTGATATTGCCCTTACCAATGCTGAATTTGAAGAATTAACAGATGAGGAAGTTAAAAATATCATACCAAAACTCCGTGTTATTGCCCGTTGCTCACCAAATACAAAGTTAAGACTTATCATCTTGGCGCAGGAAATGGGTATGTCGGTGGCAATGACGGGAGACGGTGTCAATGACTCTCCTGCATTAAAACGCGCCGATGTTGGATTTGGTATGCAAACGGGAAGTGATGTTGCAAAGCAGGCATCCGATGTTATTTTAACCGATGATAATTTTGCTTCAATAGTTAAGGGTGTTGAGCTTGGAAGAACCTTTATGCACAATATCATGATGTTCCTTGAATTTCAGCTCCCCATAAACATCTCGCTTTTGATTTTAAGTATGATATTTCCTATGATTGCAGGCGGAGGTGTGCTTCTTGCATCGGTGCAGATTCTCATAATAAATATTGTAATGGATTCGCTTAACTCACTTTCCTTTGGCGGTGAGCCACCCAAAAAGGAATATATGGATGAAAAGCCTATAAAAAAGGGAAGCGGTTTGTTTATACACGGTACAAAAAGTAAAATTGCCGTCAGTACAGTTGCATTTATAATTACCTTTGCAATATTCTTTTTCTCTCCCGTAAAGAATCTTTTTGCAAATGAGAATACTGCCATCAGCGCAAGATTCGCACTGATCTGTATTCTTGCGGTATTAAACGGGTTTAATATCAGAACAAAGAGAATGAACCTCTTTAAAGGCTTAAATAAGAATAAGCTATTTGTTCTTATTGCTTTTGGTATCGTTACAGGTGTACTTTTACTTTGTTCCTTTACGGGAAGCTTGCTCCACCTTGCCCCCCTTTCACTTGCACAGTGGTTTGCGGTATTCGCTCTTGCCTTTGTGGTAATAATCGTAGACCTTATAAGAAAACTTGTTTTGAAAATCATAAAGTAAAAACATAAAAAATCCGCGGTTTAATGCCGCGGATTTTTGTTCTCAGCTAACTACATTTTTCGGTGTACCGTTGATAAAGGATTGAATATTATCCTCTACAATACCCATTAAGCGTTTACGGGTGGATAAGGGTGCCCAGGCAACATGAGGGGTGATTATAAGGTTTTCAATACCCATAAGCGGGCAGTTTTTTTGCATGGGCTCGGTAGTTAAAACATCTATTGCCGCACCAGCAATTCTACCCTCCTTCAAGGCCTTTGCCAAAGCCGCCTCGTCATTTACACCGCCTCTTGCCGTATTGATGTATATTGCAGTAGGCTTGCATTTACAAAAGGCATTGTAATCCATGATCTTGTCTGTTTGGGGGTTGAGAGGGCAGTGAACGGTTATGATGTCCGATTCAGACAAAAGTGTGTCAAAATCAACAAATTCCACTCTCGGATCGCTTATCTTTGTTCTTGTAAACACCTTTACCTTCATACCAAAGGCAAGAGCAATATCCGCAACCTTCTGACCGATAGATCCGTAACCTATAATACCTATAGTTTGGCAAAGAAGCTCGTCTGTGGGGAACACAAAGGGGGAAAAGCAAGGGGATGATGCCCAGCCGCCCTGCTGAACAAAGGAGTTGTATTTACCAACCTTTGTGTAATGCTCAAGGATAAGGGCAAAGGTATGCTGTGCCACGGCATTTGTGGAATAACTGCCTGCGTTACAAACCGTAATACCCGCCTTTTGGCAGTATTCTATATCAACATTATTGTAGCCGGTAGCAAAAAGACCTATATATCTGAGTTCCTTTGCATTTTTCAAAACAGGCTCAAACAGGGGAGTTTTGTTGCAAAGAACCATATTTGCATCTTTAATGCGCTCTTCAATTTCCTCAGGCATGGTAGACTGATATACCGTTAATTCTCCGAATTTTGAAAAAAGGTTTATATCAATATCTCCCTGAGTTACCGTCATTGCATCGGTGATAACTATTTTCATAAAACCAACCTCATTAAGTAATATATATTTATAATATATTATAATTATTATTTCGTCAATAACTATTGAAAAAAAAGTCATTTTGTGATATACTGTAATCTAACTATAATAATCTTTTGGAGAAACTAATGCCTCGTTTTACAGAAAAACTTGAAATGATGAATTTACCCTGCATATTGGCAAAGGATACTTTGGTATACCCCTTTATGACCTTGAGTCTTGAGATCATCGGGGAAGAGGATATAAACCTTTGCGAAGAAGCAAGTGATACACAGTCTTATATTTTCCTTGTAGCTCAAAAGGATTCCTCAATAGACGATCCTTCACCTAAGGATATTTATGATATTGGTACGGTATGCCGTATCAAACAATTCTTACGCCTGCCGGAAGGCAATGCCCGCCTTGTGGTTGAAGGTGTATACAGAGCAAATGCCATCAACCTTGAAAAGCATGACGCTGTATGGTCTGCCGAGGTTATGTGCAAGGCAATCACCGTAAATGCGGATACTTTAAAGGTTCAGGCACTCATGCGTGAGGTTATGCTGCAGTTTGAGGAATTTAAAAAGTATATGCCCAAGCTTTCGGCAGAGATAATATCAGCTGTTCAAACAATCAAGGATCCGGGAATGCTGTGCGATTACATAGCATTCAATATTCTTATGAATTTTGCGGATAAGCAGGCGGTGCTTTCTGTGTTTGATCCGCAAAAGCGCCTTGAAAAGCTGGCAACAATAATGGCAAAGGAATTAAAAATCCTTTCCACCGAATTGAATATTCATAACAAGGTTCGCCAACAATTAGAAGAAAACCAGCGTGAATTTTATCTGCGCGCCCAGCTAAAGGTTATCCAGAATGAATTGGGAGAAGGCGGTGCGGATACGGAAATTGACGAATATGATGAGATGATATATAATGCTCATCTTCCCGAAGAGGTTGAATCAAAGCTTTTAAAGGAATTACGCAAGCTTGCCAAAACTCCTTATGCGTCCTCTGAGGCTGCGGTCATCCGTACCTATATTGATACCTGCCTTGAGATACCTTGGTCTAAAACCACAACCGACCGTCTTGATATAGAAAAGGCATCAAAGATACTTGAAGCGGATCATGACGGACTTGAAAAGATCAAGGAAAGAATTCTTGAATTTCTTTCGGTAAAGCAGCTTAACCCCGGATTAAACAATCAGATACTTTGTCTTGTTGGCCCTCCCGGTACGGGCAAGACCTCAATTTGCGAGTCTGTTGCAAGAGCAATGGAGCGTAAATATGTTCGTGTTTGCCTTGGCGGTGTAAGGGATGAAGCCGATATAAGAGGACACCGTAAAACCTATATTGCCTCAATGCCGGGCAGAATAGTAAACGGACTTATTCAGGCAGGCAGCCGTAATCCGTTAATGCTCCTTGATGAAATAGACAAGCTTACAAGCGATGCCCACGGAGATCCTTCCTCTGCATTGCTTGAGGTTCTTGATTCAGAGCAGAATAAGCATTTCCGTGATCATTTTGTGGAAATACCCATAGATCTTTCGGATACGCTCTTTATCGCAACGGCAAATTCTCTTGACACCATACCCCGTCCCCTGATAGACCGTATGGAAATAATTGAGCTCAATATTTATAACCGCCACGAAAAACTGAGTATTGCAAAGAACCATTTGATTAAAAAACAGAGAGAGCGCCACGGTCTTAATGCAAGAAATCTCAAAATAACCGATGAAGCAATTTATGATATTATAGACTTTTACA